>JAJYXX010000136.1 GCA_021801545.1 Chloroflexota bacterium
TCGCGGAGCTGATCCCGAGCACGAGGCTGGTCACGATCGCGCTCTGGTTTACCGGCTGGCCGAGGACGCGCCCCCAGAGGTCGAGCGTCAGGCCATTCGGGTCGACGAACGTCTGGGCGACGAGGACGACCCCCGGTCCGATCAGGCAGGCGCTGACGAGGGCGAGGAGCGGCAGGGCCGGCAGCCATGCGCCGAGCCACTCCCGGAGGCGGGTGCCGATGCCCGACCGCACCTCCGCCTCGAGGGCGGGGGTCACGGTCGGGCTCGTGGCGTTCATCGAGGTGCGGGGAGGCCGGCTGGCATCAGCCGCCGGCGCCGACCTGGTTCTGCCAGATGTCGGCGATCGTCTCGATGGGGATCTTCGTCAGGTCGACCTTCTGCACGTTCTTGTACATGTCGTCCGGCAACCAGTTCGCGGTCGCGTCCGGCGGGAGGGTCAGGTTGCCGATCACCCAGCGGATCGGGCGCGCCCCGAACCTGGCGAAGTCCGCCTGGCCCTCGTCCGAGAGGACCCAGTCGAGGAACATCTTGCCCAGGTCCATATGGCCGGTGTCGTACTTGTTGGCGATCAGGGCCGAGGGGGCGTAGATCGAGCCGTCGGACGGGATGACGACCTGGGCCTTGACGCCCTTGGCCTTCATCTTGTTGGCGAGAGCGATGAGGTTGAAGTCGTACTTGATCTGGATCGGCACCTCGCCCTTCTCGAACGTGTCGGCGTTGCCCTCGGACGAGGCGAGGTTGCCGATCAGCTGCTTGCCGTAGGCGACGCCCTTCGAGAAATCGTCCGGCGTGCCGCCCGCCGCGAGGTTCATCGCGATGAACGACGTCGTGGCAGTGCCGGAGCTGCCGGGTTTCCCGAAGCCGACGAGGCCCTTGTACTCGGGCTTGATGAGGTCGGCCCAGGTCGTCGGGACCGCGATTCCCTTCGAATCGAGGAAATCGACGTTGACGACGTAGCCCGGGACGCCAACGAAGGTGGCGATCCAGCCGCCGTTGGCGCCCTTGTAGATCGGATCGAGCTTGTCTGCGTTCGGCGGCAGGTAATTCGGCAGGACGCCTTTCTGCTCGGCCTGGCCGGCAAACTGGATGCCGATGTCGGCCACGATCGCCTTCGGGTTGTTCTTCTCGGCGTCGAAGGCCGCGATCTCCTCGGCGGAGGACATGTCTTCGCCGAGCGAGCGGCTGGGATTGCACGCGAAGCCGTTCTTGGCGCAGAAGTCCGCGATCGACTGACCGTAGTTCGCCCAGTCGTTGGGCATGCCGTAGGTGGCGAATGTCTTGGCCTGCTCCTTGGCCTTGCTGACGTCAGGTGCTGCCTTCCAGTCGCCGGCGCCGCTGCTACAGGCGGCGAACGCGATCACCGCTGTCACCCCGAGCGCAAGCAAGCGTGATCTCTGGACCAAGGTCGTTCCTCCTCCGTTGTGCTTCGGCAGTCTGCCGGGCGAAGCGCCGTCAGTGCCCGCCGCATGGTCGAGCGTCGATCCGACGGCCCGCGTGCCGACGGTGGGACCAGCCGGTGAACGCGCGATGTGTCGCACGTTAACGATTTTCGCCACGGTGCGCTACCCGGTTTTGCACATCGTCCGGACGATCGGTTGCACGCCCGACGGCAAGATGTGATACTGCGACTTGTATGAACAAGTTACCGGTCGTTGACGCGCGGCCGCTCCACCGCCGGATCTCCGACGAGCTCCACCGCGAGATCGCCCGCGGCCGGCTGGCGATCGGGGAGGCGCTCCCCTCGGAGGCCGAGCTGATGGCCCGCTTCGGCGTCTCGCGGGGCACGATCCGCCAGGCGCTCGCGGCGCTCCGAGCCGACGGAACGATCGCCGGTGGCCGGGGGGCGCCGCCGATCGTGCGCGGACCACGACTTTCCCAGCCGTTCACGGAGCTCCTCAGCTTCACGACCTGGGTCCGCTCGCTCGGTCGGCAACCATCGGGCCGGGTCATCGAGTTCACGCTCCGGGCCGCCTCGCCCGAGACGGCGGCGGCGCTCGACCTGGCGACCGGCGCGCCGGTGCGTCACCTCGTGCGCGTCAGGTACGCCGACGGCGAGCCGCTGATGATCGAGCGCACGACGTTCCCGGCCGAGATCGGCGAGCTCGTGGCGACCGTCGACCTCGAGCACGACTCGATCTACGCAGCGCTGGCCACGAAGGGGGTCGTGTTCGACTCGGCCCGCCAGGAGATCGACGCGGTCGGTGCGTCCGCCGCCGACGCCCGCCTGCTCGACGTCACCCCGCGGGCGCCGCTCTTGCGCGTTCGCCGTCTCACCTGTTCCCCGACCGGACGGCCGCTCGAATGGTCAGAGGATCGCTACGTCAGCGGGCGGGTGACGCTGGCGATCCACAACAGTGCCGCGCGCCCGGCGATGGCGCGACGGCTCGCCACGACTGGAGGACGCTGATGCCGTACGCGGACACCGCCGAGACCGCCCGTCGTTGGACGACCGAGCGGGCGGTCGATCTGTGGGCCATCTTCGCCGGGGACCTGGCACCCGAGGTGATCGAGGCGCTCAGGCCGTCGCTCGCGGCCGTCCGCGCCGACGGGGCGAGGATCGCGCTCGTCGGGCCCGGGGGCTCGGCGGTCGGGCCGGAGGCGGCGGCTGCCGACCTCGTCGTCGACGGCCCGGCGGCACCGTCGCCGTTCGGGTTGTTCGCGGCTCTCGAGGCGGCCCGCGTCGGCGATGCCCGCCGGCTCGGCCTCCTCGGGGGGTCGGTCGCGGCCCTCGAGGCTGGCCACCGGGCGGGGGCCGGGGCGATCGTCGGCCTGACCGGAGCGGACCCGGCGCTCCGGCGGCCGCTCCTCTTCGGCCAGCCGGACGCGATCGTCGAGCCGGCCGGGTTCGCGGGCCTCGATGCCGAGCGCTGGGCGAGCAAGCGGTCCCACCGCGAGCGGGTCCTCCTCAACCCGGGCCCCTCGGTCGTCACCGATCGCATCCACCGCGCGATCGCCGGTCCGGACCTCTGCCACCGCGAGCCCGAGTACCCGGCCCTGTTCTCGGCCGTCCGCTCGAAGCTGCTGCGGGTGGCCGGCGTCGACGACGACTGGGCGGTGGCCCTGATCGGCGGCAGCGGCACGGCCGCGATGGAGGCGATGACCGGGGCACTCGTTCGCCCCGGCCGCAAGCTGCTCGTCTGCCAGAACGGCGTCTACGGGGAGCGGATCGCCACGATCGCCGGCCGGCTGGGCATCGAGGTCGTGCCGGTGACCGCACCACACACGATCCCGATCGCCCCGGCCGCGGTCGCCGCCGCCCTCGACGCCGGCGACCTGATCGACGCCCTGGCGATCGTCCACCACGAGACGACGACCGGGCTGCTCAACCCGGTCGCCGAGATCGCCGCCCTCGCCGACGCGCGGGGGGTCCCAGTCATCACCGACGCGATCAGTTCGTTCGGCGCCGAGGAGCTGCGGATCCCCGGCAGTGGCCTCGACATCGTGGCGGGGACCTCGAACAAGTGCCTCCACGGCCTGCCGGGGGTGGCGTTCCTCCTGATCTCGCCGCGCGCCCAGGCGCGAGCCGCCGAGGTGCCGCCGCGCTCGCTCTACTTCGACATCCCGAACTACCTGAAGGCCCAGGCGAAGCGGACCGTTCCGTTCACCCCGGCGACGCCGGCGATCTACGCCCTCGACGCCGCCCTCGACGAGCTGTTCGACGAGGGACTCGAGCAGCGACGCGCCCACTACCGGGCCCGGATGGCGTATCTCGATCGGGAGCTCGCCCGCCTCGGCCTCGAGCCGATCGTCGCCCCGGAGCATCGCTCGGGCTCGGTGCGCAGCCTGCCGCTCCCGGCCGGGGTGAGCTACGAGGCGCTCCATGACGCGGTGAAGCGCGACGGCTACGTCATCTACGCCGGTCTCGGCACGGCCGCGGCGACGAACTTCCGGGTCTGTGCCCTCGGCGCACTCGAGATCGACGCGCTCAGCGGGTTCATCGCCTCGCTCGAGCGCGCGCTCGCGAACGTCACGCTGTCGGGCTCCGTCGCCTGACGGTCGACTCCCTCGTTTCGCTGCGCCGGCAGCGGGACGGCCACCACGAAGGAGATCGCACGATGACCGCCGACCGACCGACCGACCAGGGCCCCGCGAATACCGCCGGGGCGGGCGCTGACCCCGCCACCCGTCCTGGCGCCGATCCCGCCGCCGAGCGCCGGGCCCCCTGGATCCGGACCGAGTACACCGGCCAGTACGTCTACCACCGCGAGTACCGGGGCCCGATCCAGGCCGTCATTCTCGACTGGGCGGGCACGACCCAGGACCATGGCGTCTACGCGCCGGCGGTCGTCTTCATCGACGTCTTCCGCCGCTACGGGGTGGAGATCACGATGGCCGAGGCGCGGGCGCCGATGGGCCTCTTCAAGCTCGACCACATCCGGGCGATCTCGAAGACGCCGTCGGTGGCCGAGAAGTGGCGCGCCGTCCACGGGCGCGACTGCACCGAGGATGACGTCCAGGCGATGTTCGTCGACTTCCAGCCGATGCAGGTGGAGGCGATGGCCCGCTACGCGACGCTCATCCCGGGCACGGTCGAGGTCGTGGACGAGATGAAGCGGCGCGGCTACCGGATCGGCTCGACGACCGGCTACATGCGTCCGGCCGCCGAGGTGGCGATGACCGAGGCCGCTCGCCAGGGCTACGTCCCCGACACGACGGTCTGCGCCGATGAGGTGCCGGCCGGGCGGCCCGAGCCGTGGATGGTGCTCCGGAACCTCGAACAGCTGCGGGTCTTCCCGCCGGCCGCCGTGGTGAAGATCGGCGACACGAAGATCGACATCGACGAGGGGCTGAACGCGGGGACCTGGACGATCGGGCTTTCGCGCAGCGGCAACTACGTCGGGCTCACGGAGGCGGAGTTCTTCGCCCGCCCGGCCGGGGAGCGGCGGGAGCTCGTGGCGAAGGCGGACGACCTGCTCCGTCGCCAGGGCGCCCACTACGTCGTCGAGACGATCGCGGACGTCATCCCGTGCCTCGACGACATCGAGGCCCGGCTCGCCGGCGGCGAACGTCCCTGAGGGTGTCCTCGACGAGCCGGGCGTGGCGCTTTCCCCGGCCGATCGTGACCCGACGAGGAGAACGCGATGACGGTACCGATCACTACCCAGCTCGCCGAGGGCGATTCGAACCAGACCTCGCGGCGGGCGGCCTGGCAGGCGGCGAACCTCGACGACGAGACGCGGGCGCTGCTCGAAGAGGACGCCCGCTTCTTCCTCCACCAGTCGCTCTCGACGCCGTGCCTGAACGCGCTGTCGGCGGCCGAGGGGGCCGAGATCGTCGATCTCCAGGGCCGGCGCTACCTCGACTTCCACGGCAACAGCGTCCACCAGGTCGGGTTCGGCAACCCGGCCGTCGTGGCCGCGATCAAGGCCCAGCTCGACGTCCTTCCCTTCTCGACCCGCCGCTACACGAACCGGCCGGCGGTCGCCCTGGCCAGGAAGCTCGCCGAGCTGGCCCCGGGCGACCTGTCGCGGGTCCTGTTCACGACCGGTGGGGCGTCGGCGATCTCGGTTGCGCTCCAGCTCGCCCGCGTCGCCACCGGCCGCCACAAGACGATCTCGATGTGGGACGCGTTCCACGGCGGGACGCTCGACGCGATTTCGATCGGGGGCGAGGCGGAGTTCCGGGCCGGGATCGGGCCGCTCCTGCCCGGTACCGAGCACGTCCCGCCACCCGACCCGTTCCGCTGCCCGTTCCGCTGCCGGGACCGGGTCGGGGCGTGCGACCTCAGCTGCGCGAACTACGTCGAGTACGTCCTCGAGAAGGAGGGCGACGTCGCCGCGGTTGTCGCCGAATCGGTGCGCAACGCCCCGTACATCCCCTCGTCCGACTACTGGGAGGCCGTCCGGGCCGCCTGCGACCGCCACGGTGCGCTCCTCATCCT
>JAJYXX010000388.1 GCA_021801545.1 Chloroflexota bacterium
CTGCAGGGCGTTGGCCCGCCAGGTGTCGCACTCGGTGTAGGCGCGCTTCAGGTTCGAGTTCCAGACCGTGACGTCCGCCGCCGCGCAGGCGGACTTCGTGAGCGAGACGAGACGCCAGCCGTCCTCCAGCGCGAGCCGCTCCAGGGCCGGGAACCACTGGGCCGCGTGTGAGTCGCCGAACAGGACGACGATCTTCGGGGCGCTTGCGACACCGGAGACGCAGTTCCCCGGCTGGGTCTCCGCGAACGACAGATGGCAACCGTCAACGTACGTCCCGGGCAGGTCGTCCCTGGCCGTCCGGAGAGCCGGCTGCAGATCGGCCGGGACCGGTCCGCCCGGGGTCGTCGGGGGCGGAGAGTCGGCGGGCGGCCGAGACGCCTGCGGTGACGAGGTTGTCGGTGCCTCGGACCGTGGCGTGGGGAACCGCCCCGGCGCGCCGAGCGCCCGGGCCAGGTCGCGGGCGATGCCCGGGTCGCTGCCCGGACCAGCCCCGGTGGCGAGGACCGACGTGGGCTCGAACGGCCCTCCCGACCCGAACCCGACCGACACACCGGCCACGACCAGCGTGAGCGCACCGGCGAAGGCCAGGTTGCGTCGAGGGCGGAGCCCGACGAGCCGTCCGCGGCGGATCGGCTCCTCCACCCAGCGCTGGCTCGCCGCCGCGACCGGGATCGCGGCCAGCGCGAGCGCGATCCGGACCGGCAGCGGCAGGTCGGTCCCCACGGCAGCCGCCGGGATGACGATGATCGGCCAGTGCCACAGGTAAAGCGAGTACGAGATCCGGCCGAGCCAGCGCAGCGGCGCCAGGCCGAGGAACCGCGAGGGGCGAGCGAGCGAGCCACCCAGCCCGGCGCCGATGACCAGCGCGGCCCCGACCGTCGGCAGGAGCGCCGCGATCCCCGGGAAGGGCGTCGCGGTGTCGAACACGACGCCGGCGGCGACGATCGTGGCGACGCCCAGCGCGCCGGACGCGGCCGCCCAACGGGGCCCAAGGGAGACCGGCCGCGTGGCGACCAGGGCGAGGACCGCCCCGAGGGCCAGCTCCCAGGCGCGACTCGGGAGCGAGAAGAAGGCCCACGGCTCGGCCGTCGAGGTCAGGACGATCGAGAGGACGAGCGAACCGGCCCCGACGATCACGACCGCGGCCGCGATCCGGCGCATCGATCCGATCCGCCGCAGCGAGCCGCGCCCGCCCCGGGCGACGATGAGCAGGAGGGCCGGCCAGAACAGGTAGAACTGCTCCTCCACCCCGAGCGACCAGAAATGGAGCAGCGGCGACGGGTCGAGCTCGGCCTGGAGGTAATCGGTGGCCTGGAACGCGAAGCGCAGGTTCGAGGCGTAGAGCGCTGCGGCGGCCGCGTCGCGGGCGATCTCCGGAACGCGCAGCGGCGGCAGGAAGACGGCCGATGCGACGACCGTCACGACGATCACGAGAGCGGCCGCCGGAAGCAATCGCCGGGCGCGACGCGCGTAGAACGCGACGAGCGACACCGTTCTCGTCTCGTCCAGCTCCCGAACGATCAGCCCGGTGATCAGGAACCCGGACAGGACGAAGAAGACGTCGACCCCGACGTAGCCACCGCCGAATCCGGGCACTCCCGCGTGGTAGAGCAGGACGAGCAGGACCGCTACTGCCCGCAACCCTTCAAGATCGGGGCGGAAACGAGGGCCCGCTGGCCGGAGGGCAGCTCGAACCGCCTCGTCCGGCTGATCGAGGTCAATCACCGGTCGGATTGTGCCCCCTTTCGGCGGAGGCTGCGCTCGTCCGACGGAGGCGGCGCTCGTCCCAGCCAACGGGCGCGGACCGCAGTCCCCGATCGGACGGGCGACGGCCGGGCTGTCGGGCACGAACGCGGGCGGCGCCGGGTCCGATCCGGCTGTCGATGGCGGCCTGCGCGGTATCATCGCAGTCCGCGCGCCCGTAGCTCAGTGGATAGAGCAACTGACTTCGGATCAGTAGGTCGGGGGTTCGAATCCCTCCGGGCGCGCCAGGTGACCTCGTCGCGCTGATCTCGACGTCTCCGCCGTCACCTCCGCGAGCGCCTGTGTCACCGTCGCTCGGCGCTCGCGACGGCCCCGAGGTCACGATCCAGGATCGGCCTCGTCGCGCCAATGCGCGTCCTCCCCGACGGCCGTGAGCAGCCGGGCCGCGATGCTGACCGCCTCTCGGTCGGCGAGACCCTGCTGGATCACGAGCGAGCGCCATGTCGAGAAGTCGACCAAGTGGCGGGCGGCGGCACGGAAGAGCCGTCCGTCCCCGTCGGGTCCGTGTCGGCGCCCGCGTGCCCGGCGACGAGCGCGTCCGCCAGCATCCGGTTCCCGGCCTCCGTCGCCTGCTGGGCAGACCGGGGCATCGCCGCCGCATCCCGGTAGATCGGGCACAGCTCGTCGGCGTGGTCCCAGGTACAGGAGGAAGGTGCGGCTGATCTTGCTCCAGATCCGGATCCGAGCCTATGGCACGCGGAGGACACGGAGCGGATCGCGGGTTGCTACCACCGCCGCCGGCGGCGCTGACGCCGCCATGAACACGAGGACGGTCAGGATCCCCACGGCGAGTGGGAACCGCCAGTCGGCCAGATACCCAAGCCGCGAGCCGAGATAGGCCCAGCCGGTGATCGTCCCGACCGCCGTGCCACCCAGCGCCGGCCAGAGCGTGCCCAGGACGGCCAGCGCTGTGAGCTGGCCCTGCGTCGCCCCCAGGGCTCGACGGCGACCGAAGTCGCGCCGCGCGCCGACGATGCCGGCGAAGACGACCACGCAGGCGAGTGCCATCGCCACAGCGAGGATCGCCAGTACGAGCGTCCGATCGCGGCGGGTGACCTCGTCGCGGACCGCCTCGCGGGCCTGGAGTAGGGCGGGGCTGCGCTCGATTGTGATCGCATTGGCCGCAGCGCGGCCGACCAACGCCGGGAGGTTGTCGGCCACCAGATCGACCCAGCCGACGTCATCGACCGCGACGATGATCCCGCTCGAGCGCGAGCGCATCATCGGTGCTGGGGAGGAGAACGAAGGCCTCGAGCGCCGAGAGCGGCCCCGGCGCTCGAAACCAGCCGACCACCGGCAGGGCGCCCGGATCGAGGATCCCGTAGGCGCCGGCGAGCCCGGCCCGTCGGGCGCTCTCGGCCGACAGGTACGCGCGGCCCACGTCGCCTCGGCCACCGGCGGCAGGGAGGCCCTGCCCACCGTCGGGGTCACTGGCGCCGCCGAAGACTACCGGGGCCCCGACCGCGCGGTAGGCACGGGCCGGGGTCGGCTCACCGACCGGAGCGCGCAGGCGCACGTCGAAGACACCCGCCAATCCGACGACCCAGCTGACTCCGTCGAGATGAGCAATCCGCTCCACTGCCGCCGCCGGGATCGCCGCCCCGCCGCCGGTGGAGACGACCGTGATCGTCCGGGCACCGACCGCGTCAATCTGGCGCAGGATCGCGCCCCGGGCTTCGATGCTGAGCCCGGTCACACCGACGACTGCGAGCGGCACGACCAAGGCGAGCACGCCGATCAGGCCCGAGACCACCCACGTGGTCGCCGCGACCCGCACCGACTCGGCCACGAGCGCCGGCCACGAGCGCAGCGGGGTCTCGATCACGAGAGTCGAAACGTCCGATCGCATCGCGCCGCCAGGGCCTCGTCGTGGGTGGCCACGACGATCGCGGCCCCGCTCCGGGCGTGTTCGAAGAGCGCGGTTTCGACGAGCGTGGCGTTGGTGCGGTCGAGGTTGCCGGTCGGCTCGTCGGCGAGGACGATCGGGGGTGAGCCGAGGAGCGCTCGCGCGAGCGCGATCCGCTGGGCCTGCCCGCCCGAGAGATCGGTCGCCCGCCGGCTCGACTCGACATCGACCCCGTAACGCTCGAGGAGGGTTCGCGCCCGCGCCACCGCAGCGGCCCGATCGTCGCCCCGGTAGACGGCACCTTCGACGACGTTGTCGAGGATCGAGCGGCGGGGGTCGAGCAGGGCGTCCTGGAAGACGAACCCGATCGCGGCCGCCCGCACGTCCGAGCGGCCGCGATCCCCGAGGTGGGACACGTCGTGGTCACCGATCCGCAAGGTGCCGGACCAGGGCCGCACGAGCGTGCCCAGGACGTACAGAAGAGTCGATTTGCCGCTCCCTGACTTCCCCACGATGGCGACGATCTCGCCGCGCGCGACCGAGCCGCTCCAGCCGACCAGAACCGGTTGCCCTCTGCGGTAGCCGAAGGTGATCTCGGCAGCCTCGATGAGCGGACGGACCGCGGCGATCACGGAATCGGCGCTTCCGGGAGCTTGATGATCAACCCTGTATCGAGCCCTTCGACAACCGCGAAGCCGTCGGCCTCAACGACGATCCTGACCGACCGACTGGTTCCGTCGGCGAGGGTCACCGCAAGAGCGCCCGAGGGCTGTTGGACGAGGGCCGACGCTGGTACGACGACGCCACTCGTGTCTGGCACGAGCACGATCTGTCCGGAGAGGGCGGTCTCGCCGTCCACCGGGATGCGGTCGCATGCGCCTCCGCACAGGGCCCCTGTGAGCGATGCGATGTAGCGCCCGTCGCCGAGCTGCTCGAAGGAGCCCAGGGGGTGCCTGTCCAGGTGCCCCCACCCGGAGCGTCGATCGCGATCGTCAGGCCCGATCTCAGCTCGGCTCGCTGCGATCCGCTCACCGTCACGGTGAATCTAGGCGCGTGTTCAAGGACGCGCACCAGCTCGGTCCCCGCACCGATCTGCGCGCCCACCGACGGCACGACCGTCATCCGAGCAGGCAGCGCATCAACGAAGAGGAGCGAGCCGCTCTCGACGGTCCCGTCGGCCGTCGCGCCGATCGAGCGCTGCCAGCGCTTCGTCGCGGCGGCTGTCGCCGGATCGAACACCCCGTTCGTCGGCCCAGGGAAGAATCCGAGGCTCCGCAGCAGCCGCTGGAATTGCGCGACGTCGGGACCATCCATGCCCTGTTCGAGGGTGCGGAACATCGGCACGGCGCCCCTGGCCACGACGACCGGCTCGAGGTTCACCGTGAGGAGGACATCACCACGCTGTGCGGCATCACCGGCCTGGTGGCCGACCGAGGTCACGATCCCGTCGATGGCGCCGTAGAGGGTACGGATGGTCGACCACTTCGCGGCGATCGACACCCGGACCGAGCGGCCGACGGTCCCGGTCTCGACCGTGTAGGTCTCGGACGGGTGCGCGGCGACCGGCAGCTCCGGTGGCACGACGGCGTTCGTGCCCGCCCAGTAGGCCGCATAGGCGACTGCGACGAGGACGGCACCTGATATGAGCATCGAGACCGCGCGGCGCATCAGGATTCGCCCCTTGACCGCAAGGTCCCTCGAATCGTATCGCTCATCCTCATCGATCGAACATCTCGAGGGTGCACTTGGCCTTGGCTTCCTCGTACTCGTCGCTGGTCCATGATCCGGTATCGACGCCGTCGATCGGCATCCAGGGACCCCTGGGGCTTCGCCAGTCGGATAGGAACTGCTCGAATGACGGCGGCTCCGTGGGCTGATAGCCAAGGCCGACCAGGCAGATGCGCTCATTGACCCAGCGGTCGTAGATGACGCGGATTTCGGCGTCGGTCTTGATCTTCCGCGGCACCACGCGGCGGCACTCATCCGTCACCGCGTTCGCCTGGTCGGTCGGCAGATCCGACTCCAGGCGATATGACGGCGTGCCCACTCGGCCTGGGGCGGCTCGACCCCTGTGACGCGGAAACCGCGGTCGACAAGGCACTGGATGAGCGGCGGGAGCTGCCCGGTCGGGATCGCCACGCCTGCCGACGCGCTCGGCGAGCCGGTCGCGGGAGCGTCGCTCGCGGCGGGGGCACACGCTATCAGCGCTAGGAGGCTGGGTCGGTAATGCCACTCCGAGAACGTGATCCCTATTCGAGACCGA
>JAJYXX010000256.1 GCA_021801545.1 Chloroflexota bacterium
CAGGGAGCGAGGAGGAGCGATGCGCACCCTCATCACGAACGGCACGATCGTCACCGCCGACGGTTCGTACCAGGCCGACATCCTCGTCGACGGCGAGACGATCGCCCTGATCGGTCGCGATCTCGCGGCCGGCGGCGTGACCGCCGACGAGACGATCGAGGCGGCCGGCAGGTACGTGATCCCGGGCGGGATCGATGCCCACACCCACATGGAGCTGCCGTTCGGCGGCACGTTCGCCAAGGACACGTTCTTCACCGGCACCCGGGCGGCCGCGTTCGGCGGCACGACGACGATCGTCGACTTCGCCGTCCAGTCGAAGGGCAAGAGCCTGCGCGAGGGCCTCGACACCTGGCACGCCAAGGCTCAGGACAACGCCGTCGTCGATTACGGCTTCCACATGATCATGTCTGACGTGAACGACCAGTCGCTGGCCGAGATGGACCAGCTGGTCGCCGAAGGGGTGCCCGACTTCAAGCTCTTCACCGCCTACCCGGGTGTCTTCTTCAGCGACGACGGGGCGATCTTCCGGGCGATGCAGCAGACCGCAAAGAACGGCGGGCTGATCATGATGCACGCCGAGAACGGCCTGGCGATCGACGTCGTCGCGGCCGACCAGGTCGCCGCCGGTCACACCGACCCCTACTACCACGGCGTCGCCCGCTACCCGATCTTCGAGGGCGAGGCGACGAACCGGGTCATCCGGCTTGCCGAGGCGGCCGGCGTCCCCGTCTACATCGTCCACATGTCGGCCCGCGACGCGCTCAACGAGCTGCGCGCCGCCCGTGACCGGGGCGTCCGGGCGTTCGCCGAGACCTGCCCGCAGTACCTGTTCCTCACCCTCGATGACCTGGGCCACGGGTTCGAGGGGGCGAAGTTCGTCTGCTCGCCGCCGCTCCGCCCGGCCGACCACGCCGAGGAGCTCTGGACCGGCCTGGTGAAGGACGACCTCCAGGTCGTCTCGACCGACCACTGCCCGTTCGACTTCCACGGCCAGAAGGAGCTCGGCCGGGGCGACTTCCGGAAGATCCCGAACGGCCTGCCGGCGGTCGAGGACCGGGTCGACCTGCTCCACGACGGCGGCGCCGTCGGCGGCCGGTTCACGAAGGAGCGCTGGGTCGAGGTGATCTCGACTGCGCCGGCGAAAATGTTCGGGCTGTACCCGAAGAAGGGCGCGATCGCGGTCGGGTCGGACGCCGACCTCGTCGTCTACGATCCGAACGCGAGGCGGACGATCTCGGCCACGACCCACCACATGGACGTCGACTACTCGTGCTACGAGGGCCGGGTCGTCCAGGGTCGCTCGGACGTCGTGCTGTCGCGCGGCTCGGTCGTCGTCCGCAACGGCGAGTTCGCCGGGCGGGCGGGACACGGCCAGTTCGTAAAGCGCGCCCCGGCCGACTTCGCCCGCCAGAACTGAAGGTTCCAGCGCGGACCGTGACCGGTCACTCCGTCCGGCACGGGGCGTCCGGCGCATCGTCGGACGCCCCGTGGCCGGTCACCGGTCACCCGGTCCGGGGCGCCACCGGGGCGGCTGGCGGTCGGCGGTCGGGGTGTGCGGTCAGAACGGGGCAGGCGCCGGCAATGCTCGTCAATGCGCGTCCCCAGAGCACTATCGGGTTCGCGTCGCGCCAGGGGCCACGAGGGAGACCCGTGCCTGCCTGGTCAGGGCCTGAGAATGCCGGCCAATCCTCGTCGATGCTCTCGGGCGGAGCAGTAACGAGCATCAGGCGGTCGGTTCGGGCGCGCTGACCGCCTGCCGACGTGCCCTGGCCGGCCGAGCCTCCGCGTAGTGCTCTCCACCCGCGCATTGACGAGGATGGCAGGCGGATGATCGGGTGCGCCGCCGGGCGCCAGCGCCACCCTACCGGAAGCGCCGCTCCGCCGGCTCCGGCCAGGTGAGCCGCGAGCGGTCGGCCGCCTCGGCGGCCCGGGCGGCCGCCGTCTCGGCCCGTCGGATCCACCGCGTGGCCAGGCCGAGCAGGACCAGGCACCCGGCCGCGATCGCAAGGTCGAGCAGCTGCTCGGCGCGCAGCGGGCCGAGAACGAGCGGATCGCGCCAGGTGAACGCGGAGCCGAACCGGGCGATCGCCCAGAGCCCGACGGCGAGGAGGAACACCCGGCCGTCCGGCGCCCGAAGCCACCGCGAGCGCAGGACGAGCGAAACGACAAGCAGGACCGCCACGGTCAGCCCGGCCTCGATCAGCTGGGACGGGTAGGCCGGGGTGGCCGGGTCGAGCGAGCCCCACGGCCCGGACCCGGCGTAGGCGGTCGCCCACGGGCCGTCCCACGGTGCGCCCTGCCCCGAGCCGCCAAGCGCCATCGCCTCCTTGCCGAGGGCGAGCCCGACGAGCACGGGGCCGACCGCGACGTGCGCCCAGCGGCCGACCGGCCCCTCGAGCAGGCGGGCGACGTAGGCGCCGGTCAGGGCGCCGAACACGAGCGCCAGGCCGAGCTCGAGACTCCCCTGCCCCGGGTCAACGATCGCCTCGGGCCGGGCGGTGTAGTAGTCGAGGTGGAGCAGGAGGTAGCCCAGCCGGCCACCGAGGACAGCACCCGGCACGATCCCGAGGACGATGAACAGGAGGTCGTCGCGCCGCAGGTGATCGGTTGCGGCGGGGGTACCTCGGGCGGGAGGGCCGGAACCGGCCGGTGTCCGGCCGGCGATCAGCCCCGCGAGCACGAGGGCGGCGAGGATCGCCCCGGCGAGAGCAAGCGTCTCCCACCGGATCGCCCGGTCATCGAGGCGCAGGTACGGGTCGAAGTCGAAGACGAGGGCGGCGAGAGACACGGTCCGGCCAGTGTAGCCGGAGCCGCGGGGCGCAGGCGGCCGTCAGCCAGCCATCAGGCGCCGTCAGCCGGCCGGCTCGGCGACGACCGGCAACGTCCGGATCGCGTGGGGCACGACAAGGAGCTCGAGCGGGCGACCGAGCTCGAGCGGGCGACCGAGCTCGAGCGGGCGATCGACCCCGGACGGTAGCCCGCGTTCGAGCGAGTGATCGAGCTCCGGCGAGCGATCGACCCCGAACGGTCGACCATGGTCGGCGGGCGGCACCCGGGTCCGCTCGGTCGCACCCCCCGCTCGCGCCAGCTCGCCTGCCAGCGCGAGGCCCTCGTCGAGTGTCGCCACCGTCCGCATCCCGCAGGCGGCCGCGATCTCCGGTTGCTCGGCCCCGACGACGACGATCGACGCCTCGCGCATCACACGCGCGACGAGGTAGGCGCGCTGCTCGCCCCCACGCGCCTCCTCGCGCCGGAGGCGCTCGATCAGCTCCTCCGGGCCAGGCGCGTCGCGGAGCGCTTCGAAGAAACGCCGCTCCCCCACCCCGGCGCCGGCACCTTCGGGGATCGTGGCCGGCAGGAGGTAGACCCCGCCCGGGCGAACCGCCGGCACGGGCGCGAAGTGGAGGTACGTGACGGCGCGTGTCGCCTGGTAGAGGTTCGCCTCCTTGGGCGCACCGACGCCCGCGATCGCGACGTCCGCCCGGCGCGCGATCGGCACCGTGAACGCCTCGGCGGCGACCGTCGCGAGGTGGTGGTGGACGGCCTCGGGCTCCCCGGCGGCGACGGCGAGCGGGCGACCGTCGGCGTCTGCGACGAGGTTGATGACGAAGTCGAGCCCGACCATCCGGCCGATCTCGACGACCGCCTCGTGGAACGGATTGCCCTCGAGCCGGGCGAGGCGGACCCCCGGCTCGTCGAGCATCGCGATCCCGTGGGTCGCCGTGATCGTCGGCTCGCCCGCCAGACCGATCGCCACCGTCTTCGCGCCGCCCGAATAGCCCGCGTACTGGTGGGGCTCGACGACCCCGGTCGAGACGAGCAGGTCTGCGGCGAGGGCGAGCCGGTTCGTCGTCGCCGGGATGCCGGCGGCGGTGCGGTCGAGGTCGACGATCGCGTCACGGTCCTGGGCGTCGTGGTCGACGACCCGGTAGCGGGCCACGATCGCGGGGCCGAGCTTGGCGCGCTTCTCCTCCCCGGTCGAGGCGCGGTGGAGGCCGGTCGCGACGAGGATCGTGATGTCCGTGGCGGCGATCCCGCCGGCTTTGATCTGGGCCAGGAGCGGCGGCAGGAAGCGGTCGTCGGGGCAGTCGCGGGTCGCGTCGGTGACGGCGATCGTGGCGGTCGGGGCGCGCCCGGCGGCCCGGGCCCGGGAGACGGCCTGGGCGGCGAGCTCCCGGAGCGTCGGACCGGCGAGCGGCCGGGCGAGGGCCTCGGCGATCTCCCGGTCGAGGTCGTCGAGCGCCGGCAGCCTCGGCGGGACGGCGAGCGTCGCGTGCCAGTCGGCGGGCAGGCGGGCACGCGCGCTGCCGGACCCGAGCGGCACGACGATCTCGCTGCTGCGCCTCACCGCGTCAGCCTACGCCGGGAATCGAGGTGCCCGCCGGCGATGCCGGCGGGCACCTCCTCGTGGTTCAACCCTGGAACAAAGGCGACGTCAGGGCGCGACCTCTGCCCAGTAGGCGAAGTGGTACGAGCCGGTCGACCCGGTCGCGGTGATCCAGCCCTGGACGACGGTCCCGTTCAGCAGGCCAGCGTTGACGCTCACGTCGAGCGGCGCCGACCCATTGCCGGGCACGGTGATGGAGGGCGGAATGGTGATCCTGGTCTCCGGTTCAGTCGTGCCGGCGTTCCAGAAGACCCCAAGCCCCCCAGGTTTGGGCGTGAACTTCAGCGCCGAGAGGTTGAAGCTCTGCTCGCTGGAGGTCGCATTGGTGAGAGTGATCGTGAACGTATTCGCGTTGACCCGCGACGCGTCGATCCGCCCGAAGCTCGCCGAGACCGGCGCAAACGAGATCGTCGCCTCCGACGCCGCCGTCAGGTTCTCGCGGCCGCCGCCCTGGGCCATCGGGCCGACGCCAAAGACGCCGGTGGCGGCGTCCGTGATGACTCGGTCGGCGGTGTTGACGAGGGCCGACTTCACCTGGGCCGGCGACCAGTCCGGGTTGATGTCGAGCAGCACCGCCGCGGAGCCGGCGATGTGCGGCGACGACATCGAGGTTCCCTGGTAGAACGCCCACCCACCGGCCGGAACCGAGCTGAGGACGTTGACGCCGACGGACGTGAGGTCCGGCTTGATCGCGTAGTCGACGAATGTCGGGCCCATGCTGCTGAAGCCGGCCAGGATGTCCTCGTTGCCGGTCGGGACGAACTCCGCGAACGTGGCGCTCGCCGTGATCGTGAGCGGCGCGGCAGTGCGCAGAGCGTCCCCATCCGTCCGGCTCACCATGACCGCCGGCAGAGCGTCGCCGCCGCCGCCGTCCTTGGCCATCGCTACCGGATCGCCCGCGAAGGTGTTCCGAACGATGACGCCGTCGTATCCGGCCGAGACGGCGCTGCGGACCTTCGTGCTGAACGTGCAGACGCCGCGGGTGACCAGGACGACCTCGTCCGTCTTTGTCGATGCAGGCAGCCCTGCGCAGGCATTGCTGAGGCCGGTGGCCGGAGGTGTCGCGACCGATACATACAGATCGTACGTGTCGGCCGGAAGCACCGGGAACTCCCCCACGGCCGCGCCGATCGTCGTCGGACCAACGCCGTAGCTCAGCGGCTGGCCGACATAGTGCTGGTTCGTGCTGGCGCCGACGGTGATCACGTTGCGCGCCCGGCCCGGCGACGCGACGGTGAACGGCCCGGGGCCCTCGTTCCCGGCCGCCACGGCCACCACTACATCCGCGTCGACCGCGTTGTCGAGGCCCATAGCCAGAAGGTCGTTGTTGCCGCGGTAGCCACCGCCCAGCGACAGGTTCAGGACGTCCATCCCGTCGAGGACGGCCGCCTCGACCGCGTTGAGGATGTCCTCGCTCCGGGCGCTCGCGACGGTGCCGGGGAAGACGTTGTAGTTGCCGAGCCAGGCGCCGGGCGCGACGCC
>JAJYXX010000132.1 GCA_021801545.1 Chloroflexota bacterium
GTCCGGCCGCCCTCAGCCAGCGGTCGAGCGCGATGCGCCGACAGCGGCGCCGCAGCGCGGCCACCAACCATCTGTACTGCGCCACGAACGGCTGCACGACCCATCTCGAGGTCGACACGACGTCGGGGGTTGCTGTCTGCCCGATCTGCGGCTACCGGCGCCGCCTGAGCTGACCCGGGCGGCCTGACCGAGGTCGCCTCATCACCGCCGCCGGCCTCGCCACCATGGCCGGCCCCATCACCCCCGCCAGTCTCGGGCACCGCCGCCGGCCACCGTCGGGCCTCGGCCACACGTCGGGCCTCGGGCATTGACACAGCCGGTCGACACGCGGACACTTCGGCGCAACCGGAGTACCCGCCTGAAGCGCGCGTCTGGGTGGCGCTCATCGCCCACCTGAACTCGTCTGTCCGGCCCGGGTTCCGTTGCCCACGGTCGCTGTCACCCGGAGGGATCTCTGCCATGTCCGACCGCTGCCGCTCGATAGATCCCGACACCGAGACGCTCACGCCCAGGCTCAGGCTTCCGGTCGCCTTCGCGACGCTCGTCATGGCCCTGGCCCTGGCCGCCTGCCAGGGCGCTGCAACGACCCCCGCTGCGACCTCCGCGACTCCGCCGGCGCCCGAGGCGTCCGCGGCACCATCGGCCGGCGGGTCGAGCGCCAGCCCGGAGGCTCGCAAGCTGAAGGTGTTCGGCGCCTTCGCGACCGCGATCGAGGAACCCTGGGACGGCGTCATCCACGCCGCGCTGCAGGCCGAGAAGGATGCCGGGCGGATCGACTACCAGTTCACCGACTCGATCGGCTACTCGGGCGACATGGAGCGCGTCCTCCGCGAGGTCGCCGAGAAGGACCAGCCCGACGTCATCTTCGGCGACGCGTTCGGCAACGAGGAAGCGGTGCGCCGGGTGGCGGCCGAGTACCCCGCGATCGCCTTCGTGTTCGGGTCCGGTGGGGGCCCCGCCGACCCGAACTTCTCGGTCTTCGATAACTGGATCCACGAGCCCGCGTACCTGGCCGGCGTGCTCGCCGGCGGGCTGACGAAGTCGAACGTGATCGGTGCCGTCGGCGGTTACCCGGTGCCCGAGGTCAACCGGATCGTCAACGCCTTCACGAAGGGCGCCCAGGACGTGAACCCCAAAGTCGACGTCAAGGTCACGTTCATCAGCAGCTGGTTCGACCCGGCCGCAGCCAAGGAGGCCGCTCTCGCCCAGGTTGGCGCCGGCGCGGACATCCTGTTCGCCGAGCGCTTCGGGGTGATCGAGGCCGCGGTCGAGAAGAACGTCCTGGCGATCGGCAACATGAGCGACCAGAAGAACCTCGCCCCGAAGAACGTGGTGACGAGCGTCACCTGGAACATGGATCCGACCGTGAAGTATGTCCTGGACCAGGTCCTCGCCGGTGCGTACACGGCGCAGGACCTGAAGGACTTCAGCATGGTCGCCAAGGGCGGCGCCGCACTTTCCGAGATCAACAAGGACGTCGTCGGTGGCGTCCCCCAGGACCTGATCGACAAGGTGATGGCGCGCGAGGCCGAGATCAAGGCCGGCACATTCCGGGTCGACATCAACGAGGCGCAGCCGGCCGGCTCGACCGTCAAGGGAGGCTAGCCTGTCCACGCGGTCGGTCGATCGTCGTCACCCATCGGAGACGTGAGCCGGGCGAACCCGGGCGTGGCCGGCTCGACGGGCCGGGCTGGCTCGACGGGCCGGGCCGACATCGCCGTCGAGCTCCAGGGGATCACGAAGCGGTTCGGGGACCTCGTCGCGAACGACCACGTCGACTTCGACGTGCGGCGTGGCGAGGTCCACGCCCTGCTCGGTGAGAACGGGGCTGGCAAGACAACCCTGATGCGGATCCTGTACGGCCTGACCGCCCCCGACGAGGGTGAGATCCGGATCGACGGACGACCGGTGACCGTCCGCTCGCCGAAGGACGCGATCGCGGCCGGGATCGGGATCGTGACCCAGCACTTCTCGCTCGTCCGACCGATGACCGTCGCCGAGAACCTCGCCCTCGGCCGGACGGGCGGCTTCCGCCTCGACCTCGAGCGCACCCGCCGCCAGGTCGCCGGCGCCTCCGAGCGGTTTGGCATCCGGGTCGACCCGGCGGCCATCGTCGGCGAGCTCTCGATCGGCGAGCAGCAACGGGTCGAGATCCTGAAGGCACTGGCGCGCGATTGTCGCGTCCTCATCCTCGACGAACCGACGGCCGTCCTCGTGCCACAGGAGGTCGAGGCGCTCTTCATGACCCTCCGCCGGCTCGTCGCCGACGGCCTGGCCGTCGTCTTCATCAGCCACAAGCTCGGCGAGGTCCGGGCGATCAGCGACCGAGTGAGCGTGCTGCGTCGGGGCGCGATGGTCGGGACGGTCCCGGGCTCGACCGACGAACGTGAGCTCGCCCGGATGATGGTCGGCCGCCCAACATTCGGGGTGGCCCGGAGCGAACCGACCGGCGGCGAGGCGGAGGTCCTGCTGCGGGTGAGCGGTCTCCGGGCAGCCGGCCGGCACGGCCTGCCGGCCCTCCACGACGTCACGTTCGAGATCCGGCGGGGCGAGATCCTCGGCGTCGCCGGCGTCTCCGGGAACGGCCAGACCGAGCTCGTCGAGGTGCTCTCGGGGATGCGCCATCCCGCCGCCGGTTCGATCACCGTCGACGGAACCGAGCTGGCCGGGGCGACACCAACAGCGATGATGGCGGCCGGCGTCGGACGGATCCCCGAGGACCGCCACGCCAGCCTCGTGGCCGACCTGAGCGTCGCCGACAACCTCGTCCTCGAGCGGCTCGACGACTTCACCACCCGGACCGGGCTCGATGAGCGCCGGATCCGCGAGCACGCGACGATGCTGATCGAGCGCTTCGACATCCGCGCCCGACCCGAGGATCGGGTAACCACGCTCTCCGGGGGCAACATCCAGAAGGTGCTCCTGGCGCGGGTCCTCTCGCGCCAGCCGAAGGTGATCGTCGTCGCCCAGCCGACCCGCGGGCTCGACATCGGGGCGACCGAATACGTGCGCGGCGAGCTGCTCGCGCGGCGCGCTGCCGGAGCCGCCGTGCTCCTCGTCTCCGAGGATCTCGACGAGCTCCTCGCCCTGGCCGATCGGCTGATCGTCCTCTACGAGGGACGGATCGTCGGCGAGATACCGGCCGCCGACGCCGACCCCGAACGACTCGGGATCCTGATGTCGGGTCGCGGCAGGGCCGCGTAGCGATGGCGATCGGCGAGCACACGGCGGGACCGCCATCCGGCCGACGCCCGGGTGGCGCGGGTGGACCGTGGCGCGCCTGGCTGCCCGCCCTCGCGGCCGACTGGCGATCACCCTGGTCGATGCCTGCGCTCGTGGTCATCGCGGTCTGTCTCACCCTCACCCTCACCGCCGGGCCGATTCTGCTCGCCGGGGCGAACCCGCTCGACGCCTACGGGGAGTACCTCGTCGTCCCGCTCACGTCGCGCTACACGTTCCTCGAGGTGCTCGTGGCGAGCACGCCGCTCCTCTTCACCGGGGCCGCGGTCGGGATCGCGTTCCGAGCGGGCTACTGGAACATCGGCGCCGAAGGGCAGCTGCTCCTCGGCGCCGTCGCCGCGGCCGGGATCGGACAGGTCGTCGGCGAGCTGCCGCCGTTGGTCACCCTGCCCCTCATGGTCGCCGGGGGCGCCGTGGCGGGCGCCGGCTGGGCGCTCGTGCCCGCCCTGCTGCGGGTGCGGTTCCGGATCGACGAAGTCGTCACGACGCTCCTGCTCAACCCGGTCGCCCTCCTGTTCGTGAACGGCCTGCTCCAGGGACCGTGGCGCGACCCGGTGTCTGGCTTCCCGGAATCGCCCCGGATCGCAGCCGGCGCCGAACTGCCACAGCTCGTCGAGCGCTCGCGCCTTCACGGCGGGTTCGTCCTGGCGATCCTGATCATCGTGGCCGCCTGGTACGTCCTGGCCCGGACACCCGCCGGGCTCCGGCTCCGGGCGGCCGGTCTCAGCCCGCACGCGGCGCGCTTCGCCGGGATCGACGTGCCCCGGACGCTCCTGCGGGCAGCCCTCGTGAGCGGGGCGATCGCGGGGATCGCCGGGATGAGCGAGGTGGCCGGGATCCAGTACCGCCTGACCGGCGGCCTGTCGGCCGGCTACGGGTACACCGGGATCGTCGTTGCGACGCTGGGGGCGCTGTCGATGCCCGGTGTCATGCTCGCCGCCCTCTTCCTGGGCGACCTGACCGTCGGCGCCAGTTCCGCCGGGCGGGCGCTCGCGATCCCCTCGCAGCTCGGCGCGGTCGTCCAGGGGACGCTCCTGCTCGTCACGATCGGGCTGCTCGCGGTCCGGCGCAACCGGCTGAGCCGGGCGGTCGAGCCGGCGGCGGGCGAGGTGGCCGTCGCCGCCGAGCAGGTCACCGGTGAGGAGCTCCCTGCGGCCGCGACCGCGATCGAGGAGGCGGGCGAGCTCGAGGTCGACGGATGGCCGGAGAAGGACAGGCCCGACCCGACGGGCGAGAGCGGTCGACCGCCGGCGGCCGGGGAGTCGAACCGATGACGTTCCTGGTCGACCTTCTCGCGGCAACGCTCCGCAACGCGACCCCGCTCGTCTACGGGACGGTCGGCGAGACCTATGCCGAGCGCTCGGGCGTCCTCAACCTCGGCATCGAGGGGACGATGTATGCTGGCGCCTTTTTCGGCTTCGCGGCGGCCTACGCGAGCGGCTCGTTGCTCGTCGGGCTCGGGGCCGCGCTCGCGGTCGGGCTGCTCGCCGGTGCGCTCATGGGGCTCTTGACGGTGACCCTCGGGGCCAACCAGCACGTCTCCGGGATCGGGCTGACGATCGGCCTGGTCGGACTCTCGGAGTTCGTCAACCGGCTGCTCTTCCGGGGCGGCGAGCTGCAGCGGATCGAGCCGTTCCCGCTCGTCGAACCGCCGGCCTTCCTCGGCCCGCTCGCTCCGATCTTCAGCCAGTACGCGCTGACCTATCTCGCCTTCCTCGTCCTCGTCCCGCTCGCCTGGTGGATCCTCCGCGGCACGAGCTTCGGGCTCGAGCTGCGCGCCGTGGGCGAGAACCCGGAGGCGGCCGATGCGGCCGGGATCAGCGTCGCGCGCACCCGCTACCTGGCGTTGATGTTCGGGGGCGCGCTCATGGGCCTCGGCGGGGCGGTCTTCACCCTGGCCTCGCTCGGCAGCTTCACCCTCGACATCATCGCCGGCCGGGGCTGGGTATGCATCGCGCTCGTGATCTTCGGACGCTGGCGGATCGGACGCGGGGTGATCGGGGCCCTCCTCTTCTCGGCCGTCTACTCGCTCCAGCTCCGGCTACGGATCCTGCCCGGCTGGGGCGACGTCCCGTTCGAGCTCCTGCTCGCCCTCCCCTACCTCGTCGTCATCCTCGCCCTCGCCATCTCCGGCCGGAACGTCGCCTACCCGGGCGCGTACCTGAAGCCGTACCGCCGAACCTGACCCGCCGAACCCGACCCGCCGAACCCGACCCAGGCGCTCCGCGCCGCCATCGCCAGACCGCAGGAGGTGTTCATGGACGACCGCGAGTTCCTCGCCGTTGCGATCGAGCAGGCCCGGATCGGCCGGGACGAAGGAGGCGTACCGATCGGGGCCGCCCTCGTCGCCGACGGGAAGATCCTGGGGGCGGGACGCAACCGGCGGATCCAGCTCGGCAGCGCGATCCGCCACGGCGAGACCGATGCGCTCGAGAACACCGGTCGGCTGTCGGCATCGGTCTACCGCCAGGCGACGATGTACACGACCCTCTCGCCCTGCGACATGTGCACCGGGGCGATCCTGCTCTACGGGATCCCGCGGGTCGTGATCGGCGAGAACCGGACGTTCCTCGGCGCCGAGGACCT
>JAJYXX010000228.1 GCA_021801545.1 Chloroflexota bacterium
CAGGCGACGTACATCTTCTGGCTCGATGTCCTGGGCGCGATCGTCGTGCCGCTCTGGGTGATCGTCCTGGTCGACTTCTTCTGGGTGAGGCGTGGCCGCTACGAGCCCGACCTCTTCCGGCCCGAAGGTGGCGCTTACTGGTACCGGCGGGGCGTGAACCCGCGAGCGATCGGCTGTCTCACCGGCGGCACCGCCCTCTACTGGCTGCTCGCCTACGGGTTCCCCGAGGTCCGCGAGGTCGTCCCCGTCGCGCTCCCGGTCGGGCTCGGAGTGGCCCTCGCGTACGGCGCGCTCATGCGCTCGGAGCGGACGGATCCGGCGATCCTCCCCGAGCGGTTGACCGCGAAGATCGGACGCGAGGGCTAATCCGGCCGACAGATGTGCGGCGAGGACCGGTCGGTCGACCGGAGCCTCGGATATCACCCGGGGCCTCGGCTACCGACGTCGCGGTCAGCGCCGCCTTTCCGGCCGCCAGCCCACGGTCGGGACGTTGCCGGGGCTCTCTCCGTCCACACGGGGCTCTCTCCGGTCTGTGGACGGGGCTCTCTCCGGTCTTGTGCCCAGCCGGGCCATCCCGTAGCATTGGCGAGCCACATCGAATAGCGACAGAGGTAGCCTCGCCCGACCATCGGGATGAGGCTCAAACGGGGAAGCCGGTGCGAAGCCGGCGCTGTCCCGCAACTGTATCCATCCGGAACGGATGGGAGCCAGGTCGCCGGCCTCTGTCGGAACAAGCTGTAGCCTTCGAGAGAAGGGCGTAGGCACGTTCGGGTCCCAAGCCGAACCACCCTCGTCCACTCCGATGGGCGGGGGCCTTTTCTTGCTCGGCCCGGCCCTCCTCGGCGGTTGCAGCCCAACAGCCAGTTACCCGAGGAGGTAGTCATGCGCTCCGGCGTCCGCTCGTTGCTCCTGGTCCTCGCCCTGCTCGTCGGCGCCTGCACCGGTGCAGCCCCGGCCAGCCCGTCCCTGGTGCCGACGGCGGCGCCACCGAGCGCAACGCCCACGCCGACCGCCGTCGCCACTCCACTCACGATCCACGACGACGCAGGTCGGTCGGTCACCTTCACCGCGGCACCGAAGCGGATCGTCACCGCCGCTCCCAGCGCGACCGAGCTCGCCTTCGCCCTCGGTCTCGGAGACGAGGTGGTCGCGGTCGACAAATACTCGAACTACCCGCCCGAGGCGAGTTCGAAGCCCTCGATCGGCAGCTACATCGACCCCGACCTGGAGTCGATCGTCGGGGCAGGCCCTGACCTCGTGCTCGTCACCGACGTCCATCTCGCGAAGCTCGTCCCGGCTCTCGAGGCCCGCCAGATCCCGACGGTGGTGATGAGTGCCAAGGACATCGAGGGCGTCTACGCGGACCTGCTGCTACTTGGCCGGATCAGCGGCCAGCTCGAGCAGGCCGAGGCGCTCGTCGACCAGCTCCGCGCGCGGGTGGCCAGGGTTGAACAGGCTGTTGCCGGCGCGACGCCGGTCCGCGCGTTCTACGAGATCGACCCGACGCTGTACACCGCCGGGCCGGGAACCTTCATCGACGACGTCATCCGGCGCGCCGGGGGAATCAACATCGCGGCCGGCGCGACGACCGCGTACCCGCAGCTGAGCGCGGAGGAGGTCATCCGGGCCGATCCCGAGGTAATCATCCTGGCCGACCAGGGCGCCGGCGTCAGCCCGGACGCCGTTCGGGCCCGACAGGGCTGGTCGAAGGTCAGCGCGGTGGTGAACAACCGGCTCGTCGTCCTCGACCCCGACATCGCGTCGCGGCCGGGCCCCAGGATCGTCGACGCGCTCGAGCAGGTGGCCCACATCCTCCATCCCGATCGGGTGCCGTGAACGTCGGCGTCCTCGATCGCCCGGTCGCGATGTCGGCCTACCGAGTTCCGGTGGCCTTCCTGACGCTGGGGCTCGTTCTGGTCGCAAGCGTGGTCGTTGCCGTCGGGTTCGGACGAGTGCCGATCTCCGCCGCGGACCAGCTCGCGATCGTGGTCGATCGGCTGGGCGGCCGCTCCTCCACGATCGATCCCCGGCTCGCCTCGATCCTCCTCGAGATCCGCCTGCCGCGCGTCCTGCTGGCGGCGGTGACCGGCGCGGCGCTGGCGACCGCCGGTGCCGCGCTGCAGGGTCTGTTTCGCAACCCACTCGCCGACCCGTACCTGGTGGGTGTCTCGTCCGGGGCAAGCGTCGGGGCGGTCCTCACGCTCACGATCGCCCTGCCGCCAACCCTATACGCCGCAGGCGTCGTTCAGCTGGCCGCCTTCGTCGGCGCGGTCGGCGCTGTCAGCGTCGCGCTCCTCCTCGCCCGAGCGGGCGGACGGACGTCAGTCCCGTCGCTCCTACTCGCCGGGGTCGCGGTCGCCGCGATCGGCGGGGCGGTCAGCTCGTACCTGCTGTTCTTCCACGGCGAGCGAATCTTCGCCGCCTACGCCTGGCTCCTGGGCGGCTTCAACGCGGCCGACTGGGCACTGCTCGGTCGGGTCGCCCTCCCGGTCGTCGCCAGCGCGGTCGGGCTCGTCGCCCTCGGGCCCTCGCTCGACCTCCTCCAGCTCGACGAGGACGCCGCGAAGGCGCTCGGGCTGCGGGTCGAAGGAGCGAAACTCGCGACGATCGGGTTCGCTTCGCTGGCCACTGCGGCCGCGGTATCGGCGGCCGGCCTGATCGCCTTCGTCGGCCTGGTTGCGCCGCACGTCATCCGGATCCTCGTCGGGCCCGAGCATCGGACGCTGCTCGTCCTCTCCGCCATCGGCGGCGGCGCCTTCATGGTGCTCGCCGATCTCGTGGCCCGGATCGCCCTGCCCGAGGGGGATCTGCCGGTCGGCGTCGTGACTGCGGCGATCGGCGGCCCGTTCTTCCTCGCCCTCCTGTGGTCGCGACGGGGGCAACTGGCATGATCGGGCCGGGAATCGCCATCCACCGCGCCTGGGTCACCGTCGGCGACCGGGCGCTGCTCGCCGACGTCACGCTGCAGCTGCGGCAGCGCGAACTGATCGCGATCGTCGGGCGGAACGGCGCCGGCAAGAGCACGCTCCTCCGCCTGATGGCCGGGTTCCTCGAACCGAGCCGTGGCGAGGTCGTCCTCGAGGGCCGGCCGCTCCGGGCAATCGCGGCAGGCGAGCGGGCGCGCCGGCTCGGCTTCCTGGCGCCCGCCCGGTTGCCCAGCCCGGCAGGCTACACCGTCCGCCAGGTCGTCGGCTGGATGCGGTTCGCCCACCACAGCTGGTGGCGCGCGACCGGGGCGGACGACGCCTCGGTCGCGTACGCCATCGCCAGCCTCGAGTTGACCGGGCTGGCCGAGCGCCGGCTCGACACGCTTTCGGACGGGGAGCGCCAGCGGGTCTGGCTGGCCGGCCTCGTCGCCCAGGACACCGAGTTCGTGCTGCTCGACGAGCCGACGAGCCATCTCGACCCGACGCACGCGATCGAAAGCCTGCGAACGATCCGCTCGTGGGCGACCGCGGGTCGTGGTGTCGCCATCGTTCTCCACGATCTCGACGCCGCGCTCGCCGTCGCCGACCGCATCGTCCTCGTCGACGGCGGCCGGATCGCCTTCGACGAACCCGTGGCCCGCGTCCCGCTCGACGAGCTCGGCCGCAGACTGGGGATTCGCCTTGCGGAGATCACCCTCGACGGGCGTCGGCGGGTCCTGGCGCAGGGCCTCGGAGGCGCCTGATGGCACCCCGGCGTACGCCGCTCGTCATCGTCCTGACCGGAGATGGCAAGGGCAAGACGACCTCGGCCTTCGGCCAGGCCCTGCGCGCCGCCGGGGCCGGCCTGCGCGTCGTCATCGTTCAGTTCATCAAGGGCTCCTGGCAGACCGGTGAGATCCGGGCACTCGAGCGCACCGACCTGCCGATCCTGATCGAGCGAACCGGTCGCGGGTTCACGATCGAGAAACTGCGCGATCCGCGGATCCCGATGAGCGACCACGCCGAGGCCGCTCGCCACGGCCTCGCCCGGGCGTACGAGCACGTCGGCTCGGGTGACCACGATCTCGTCATCCTCGACGAGATCTTCGGCGCCGTTTCGGCCGGCCTCATCGAGGAATCCGACATCCACGGCCTCCTCGACGCCCGTCACCCAGCCGTCCACGTCGTCCTCACCGGACGGGGGGCGCCCGCCAGCGTCATCGAGCGGGCCGACCTCGTCAGCGAGGTTCGTCTCCTCAAGCACCCCTACGAACGCGGCGTCCGTGCCCAGCTCGGGATCGAGTTCTGAGGTCGATCGTGCACGACTGGATCGCTTCGAGTCTGGGTGTGCCCCGCCAGGCCGGCCCCGAGGTGCGCTCCGCGCTCAGCCTCCTGACCCGACTCCCGGTCAGAGCGGCGGCCTCATCGCGGACCGGCTCGGCGGCGTTCGCGCTGATCGGCGGCGGACTGGGCCTCAGCTCGGCGATACCGGTCCTGGCGCTCGGCGACGATCGTCGACTGCTCTCGGCCGTGCTCGCCGTCGGGCTGCTGGCCCTCGTCACCGGTGCCCTGCATCTGGACGGCCTGGCCGACACCGCAGATGCCCTGGCGGCCCCGGACCCCGGGGAGGCAGAACGCGCCCGACGGGATCCGGCAGTTGGCGCAGTCGGCGCGGTGGCGCTGACCCTCGTGCTCGCGCTCGATGTCGCCGCGCTCGCGGCCGTTCCGGCGTGGGAGGTCGTGCCCGCCCTGGTCGTCGCCGGCTCCGTGTCACGGGCCGTCCCGGCCATCGCCGCACCGTGGGCGCCGCACGGAGCGGGCGGGTTCGGGGCCTGGTTCGCCGCCGCCTCCGGTCGCGGCGGAGCCGCCGTCGCGGTCCTGACCAGCCTGGCGGTCGCCCTCCTCCTGCCGGGCGGCGGGCCCAAGCTCGGCTGGCTCGTCGGCCTCACCGGAGGCCTCGTGCTCCTGGGCGTGCTGGTCCGCCGGTTCGGCACCGTCAACGGCGACAGCTTCGGCGCGGCGGTCGAGGTCGCGTTCGCAGCGTCGCTCGTCGCGCTGGCGGTGGCCCCGTGACGGTGAGCGCCGCCGGTGCACCCGACGACGTGAGGGAGCGCCAGGAGCTGCTCAGGGGCGTCGTCTACGAGCGGCGCGACGGGTCGGTCGCGCTGCGCCTGGACGCGCCATGGCAGGTCCTGAGCAGCGCCGTCCTGGGCGGCGGCCGGCGCCACGCTCGGGGCGTCGTCAATCTCCACATTCCAGCCACCTATCGGGGCGACCATCCGGAGCGGGACCTGCGCGACGCGGCACGGACGCTCGGGCTCGCGGGCCCGGTGGTCGGGCTGATGACGGCGGTCGACCTCGCCGACACCCAGGTGGTCGCCGGGCAGACCGGGGGTGCCGCCGTCCGGGCGGTCATCACCGTCGGGTTGCGGAACGCGAGCCGTCCCGGCGAGCCGGCCGTCCGTGCGCCGGGGACGATCAACGCGATCTTCCTCTACGAAGCGCGACTCCGGGAGGCGGCGGCGATCGAGCTCGCGATGCTGCTCGCCGAGGCGAAGGCCGCAACGCTCATCGAATCGGGCCTCCGCACCTCGTCCGGCAGGCGGGCGAGCGGGACCAGCACCGACGCGGTGGCAATCCTCTGGCGACGCGCCCGGGGCCCGGAGGTCCGTCACGCGGGCGCAGCGACGGAGCTCGGCGAGCTCGCCGGTCGGATCATGACCGAGGCCATCGAGTCGACCCTGGCTCGGATGCGCGTCCAGACCGCCGGCGAGCCACGGTGAGACGCTCGACGTTGTGGCTCGCGGCACTCGCCGTCGACGTTGTCGCCGGCGAGCCGCCGGCTGCGATCCACCCGGTCGTGGTCTCCGGT
>JAJYXX010000011.1 GCA_021801545.1 Chloroflexota bacterium
ACGCCGCCGCCGTGATCGCCTGGTACGAGCACCAGCGGCGGCGCAAGGCCGCGGCCAGGGCAAGCCACACCAAGCGCTGGCTCAGGGAGCATCCGGTATGGCAACAACCGGCGTTGTAGTACTAGCCTGAGGGTTGACCTTCGGGCTACCGTTCACGACGCGCGAGGCGGTGGCCCGGGAAACGCCCGCGACCCGGGCGACCTCCTCGAGCGTCACGCTCCGGCCGCTGCCACCGCTGCCTTGCCTCACTGCCCTCTCGCCTGTTCGCTATGGTGCTCGATGGGCCCGCACTCGAGCGTTCATGAGAGCGCTCTCACAGCCTTGCCCGCACGATACCACCACTGTCAATGGTCTGAAGCGCCCCTCTTGGAGAGCGCTCTCGGGAATGGGTCAGCCGTCTCCGGGTCGCGCTCGGCGGTCTGGCGAACACGCTCGATCTGCCCTGAGACGCACTCACCGTCAGACGATCAGACGTCCCGCGAGATCGCCGGGTCGGGTGAGAGGGAGCGCTCCGAGGCCGTCGGCACGGCGGTCTCCTCTGCCTGTCGGCTCGACAGGCGTTCCGTCTGGCTGGCCAGCCGGATCGATCGTCAGCGCGCCAGATCGTCCTCGTACGACTCGGCGGAGAGCTCCTCGGCGACGAGCGAGCGCCGCGTCAGGACGAACAGGACGACCCCCGAGACGACGACGATCCCGATGAACGCGTACACCTGGCCGGTCCCCGACAGGACGAATGTCAGACCGGCGAGCACGAGGCAGATCGCGTAGATGAGCAGCACCGTCTGGCGGTGCGAGAGGCCCAGATCGAGCAGGCGGTGGTGGATGTGGCCCCGGTCGGGGGTGAACGGCGACCGCCCCGAGGCGAGACGCCGGACGATGATCCAGAACGTGTCGATGATCGGCACGCCCAGAACGAGGAGCGCGACCGCGACCTTGGCCGTCCCGAGGATCGAGAGGAGCGCGAGCGTGTAACCGATGAACATCACCCCGCTCGTGCCGATGAAGATCGAGGCCGGGTGGAAGTTCCAGCGTAGGAACCCGAGGAGCGCCCCCGCCAGCGTGAAACAGAGCACGGCGACGAACGGCTGCCCGACGACGGTCGTCAGGCTGATCAGACCGAGCGTCGCCGCCGCGATCAGGCCGACCCCCGACGAGAGCCCGTCGAGACCATCGATGAAGTTGATGCTGTTCATCATCCCGACGATCCAGAGGACGGTGAAACCGACCGCGAACAGCCCGTCGAAGCGGATCACCCCGGGGCTGAACGGGTTATTCACGAACCCGACGCCGATCCCGAGCCAGACCGCGCCGAGCGCGAGCGCCACCTGGCCCGCGAGCTGCCAGCGCGCCCGTAGCTGCGCGTAGTCGTCGAGGGCGCCGAGGGCGGCGGCCGCGGCACCGCCGAGGAGGAGTGCGACGAGCTGGCGCGTCTCGATCGCCTCGTCCGCCCCGACGATCCCCGAGCGGTCGCCGAGCCAGACGAGGACGGCCGCCACCGTCAGGAAGGCCGCCCCGACTGCCAGGCCGCCACCGCGCGGGATCGGCCGGACGTTCACGCGGCGCTGCTCGGGCCGGTCGACGACGTCGAGTCGACGGGCGACGAGCCGAACCAGCGGGGTGAGCAGGAACGCGATGAGCGCCGCGGCGATCGTCGCCGCCACGATGGCCGGCAGCGCGCCCCCCAGGTCCGGGATGAACCTCATCGCGTCCCGCGGGTCGGCGCCGCCGACAGCAGGCTCACGCCGCCGGCAGCCCCGGGACCGGGAACCGGCTGCACATCTCGGCCACCTCGGCGGCCAGCTTGGCCTGTTCCGCGGGCTCGTCGCGCGCCTCGATCGCGGCCACGATCAGGCGCCCGATCTCGCGCATCTCCTCCTCACCGAAGCCCCGGGTCGTCGTGGCCGGCGTCCCGATCCGGATCCCGGAGGCGATGTTCGGGGGGGTCGAGTCGAACGGGATCGCGTTCTTGTTGACCGTGATCCCGATCTCGTCGAGGAGCCGCTCCGCGACACGGCCGGTCACGCCGAGCGACGTCACGTCGACGAGGACGAGGTGGTTGTCCGTGCCGCCCGAGACGACCCGCCCGCCGCGGGCGGCGATCGTCGCGGCCAGGACGGCCGCATTCGCCACGACCCGCGCCTGGTCGTCGCGGAACTCGGCCGTGGCGGCGAGCCGAAGCCCGATCGCCTTGGCCGCCACGACGTGCATCAGGGGCCCGCCCTGGACACCCGGGAAGACGGCTTTGTCGACCGCCTGGGCGAGCGTCCCCCGGACCGCCGGGAAGTTCGCCCGGTCGATCCCCTCGGGGAGATCCGCCCGGCAGAAGATCAGCCCGCCGCGGGCGCCCCGGAGCGTCTTGTGGGTGGTCGTCGTCACGAGGTCGGCATGGGGGAACGGCGAGGGGTGCAGGCCGGCCGCGACGAGACCGGCGATGTGGGCCATGTCGACGAAGAGGAGTGCGCCGGCGGCATGGGCGATCCGGGCCATCCGCTCGAAGTCGATGATCCGGGGGTACGAGGAAGCGCCGGCAATGATCAGCTTCGGGCGGACCTCGAGGGCTTGGCGCTCGAGGGCGTCGTAGTCGATCCGCTCGCTCGAGCGCTCGACGCCGTAGGCGTGGACCTCGTAGAGCCGGCCGCTGAAGTTGACCGGGGAGCCATGCGTCAGATGGCCGCCGTGGGCAAGGTTCATGCCGAGGATCCGGTCGCCCGGTTCGATCGTCGCGAAGTAGGCGGCCATGTTCGCCTGGGCGCCTGAATGGGGTTGGACGTTGACGTGCTCGGCGCCCGGGAAGAGGGCAAGGGCGCGCTGCTGGGCGAGCCGCTCGGCAACGTCGACGTACTCGCAGCCGCCGTAGTAGCGCCGGCCGGGGAGGCCCTCGGCGTACTTGTTCGTGAGCCAGGAGCCCTGCGCCTCCATGACCGCGGCGAACGTGTAGTTCTCGCTCGCGATCAGCTCGATCTTCCGATGCTGGCGCTCGCGTTCGCCGAGCATCGCCGACCAGAGATCGGGGTCGACGTCGGCGATCCGCGCCCAACCGAGGTCGCCGAGACTGCCCAGATCCCCGAGGTCCGCGGAATCCGTTCGCGAGATCGTCATCGTCGGCGCTCCTCCTGTCTCGTCCCGTTCACTCGGCTTCTCCTCGACCCGAACGGCCGGTATCGTCCCACACCAGCGCTGTGGGCCGCAGCGGGCGGCTTCGTTCGACCGCGGCGCACGGGCGGGCTTCGACCGCGGCGCGCTCACCCGCCCTCCGGCTCGCCCAGCTCGTGCGGCAGCTCGGCCTCCTCGAGGACGGCCGCCAGCGCGTCGGCCGGGATCGCCCCGGCCCGAAGCAGTCGCGGCGGCCCGGAGGAGCAGTCGATGACGGTCGAGCTCGTACCGCCTCGAACGGGTCCGCCGTCGAGAACGAGATCGAGCGCCCCGCCGAGCGCGGCGAGGACCGCCGCGCCGTCGAGGGCCGGCGGCTCACCGTGACGGTTCGCCGAGGTGGTCGGGATTGGGCCGATCGCCCGGGTGATCGCGCGCGGCGTCCGATGGTCCGGGACGCGGACCCCGAGCGTCGGTGTCCCCGCACTGAGCGCAGCCGGGAGGGTGATCCCCGGCCGGACCGGCAGGACGAGCGTCAGGCCGCCCGGCCAGCAGGCGGCCGCCAGGACCCGCGCCTCGGGCGGCAGCGTGACGATGTCGCCGACCTGGTCCAGCGAATCGGCGAGGACCATGATCGCGCGCTCCGGCGGCCGGCCCTTGGCCGCGAACAGGCGCTCGATCCCGCCCGGCGCGTCGAGCGCGACCGCGATCCCATAGACCGTGTCGGTCGGCAGACCGACGAGGCCGCCGGTGCGCAGGACCTCGATCGCAGCGGCCAGGCCGGCCGCGTCGTCGGCCACGATCCGGGCGCTCATCGGCCGCCCCGTCCCAGCACGAGCCGCTCGATCATCTGGGCCGCACCCTCCTCCTCGATCGGCGGCGCCACGTGGCGGGCCACGGCGAGGACGTCGGCCGGGGCGGTCGGCATCGCCACCCCGTGGCCGACCGCGGCGATCATCTCGAGGTCGTTGCGCTGGTCGCCGATCGCCATCGCCTGCTCGATCGGGACCCCCAGCCGACGGGCGAGCCAGCGGACGGCGCGGCCCTTCGAGACACCAGGGGCGAGGAACTCGAGGAACCGCGGGTGGCTGATCGTCAGGTCGGCCCGGCCGGCGAAGTGGATCCGGGCCTCGATGAACGCGTCGAGGGTCGCCTGCTCGTCTCCGACCGCGAGCACCTTCGAGACCGGGTGGTCGATCGCGTTCCGCAGGCTCGTCACCAGCTCCGCTCGTGCCCCGAGGAACCGGGAGTAGTCATCCGCCTTCGGGTCGTCGGCCCGGATGATGAACCGCTCGAGGTGGTTCAGGTGCGGGTCGAGACCGCGGGCCAGCGCCCAGTCGACCGCCTCGCGGGCGACGCTCGCCGGCAGCGGCGTGTGGACGAGCAACCGGCCGATCCGGCCGCCACCCGGCTCGGGCATCGCCCGGATCAGGGCACCCTGGTAGGCGACGATCGGCTGACGGAGCCCGAGCGCCTCGGCGAACGTGAAGGCGCTCGACGCCATCCGCCCCGTGACGAGCGAGACCGCGACGCCGCGCCGGATCGCCGCCGCGATCGCGGCATGGGTCCGGTCGCGCAGGGCGAGGTCGTCGCCGACGAGCGTCCCGTCGATGTCGAGGGCGAGCAGGCGGATCGGGAAGCGGCCGGCTGGTCTCACGGACGTTCCAGCCGGGCCAGCCGCGGGCGACCGGCCAGGTCGATCTCGACCCGGCACCGCCAGCCGGGCAGGCGTTCTCCGACGAGCCGGCAGATCGCGTCTGCCTGATCCGCCCCGATCTCGAGCAGGACGAGGCCACCGGCGGCGGCGACCTCCGGCAGCCGGTCGAGCAGCCGGGCGATGATCGCCAGCCCATCGGCCCCCCCGTCGAGCGCGCTCCGTGGTTCGAACGAGACCGCGACCGGCAGACGGTCGACCTCGTCGGAGCGGACGTACGGGAGGTTGGCGACGATCACGTCGAATGGTCGCCTGACCGGCGCGGGCAGGAGGTCCGCCGCGACGAACTCGATCCGGTCGGCGACGCCGTGGCCGACGGCGTTTTCGCGCGCCAGCTCGAGCGCCGCGGGCGAGTCGTCGCTGGCCACGATCTCGACCTCCGGGCCGATCGCGCGGCGGCGAAGAAGGACCGCCAGGCTGACCGCGATCGTCCCGCTGCCGGTCCCGACGTCGGCGACCCGGAGGGGCGGCGCGCCGGCCGGGCGCGGTGCGGCGGCCAGGCGGCGCGCGATCTCGCGCTCGGCGAGCTCGACGAGCAGCTCGGTCTCCGGGCGCGGGATCAGGCCGCGCGGATCGGTCGCGAACACCAGGCCGTAGAACTCCCGGAAGCCGCGGATGTAGGCGACCGGCTCACCGGCCGCCCGGCGCTCGAGATCAGTGGCGAAGCTCCGCTCGGCGTCCGGGCCGACCGGTGCCTCCGGGTGGGCGAGCAGGACCGTTCGCCCGACGCCGAGGGCACGACCGAGCAGCAGTTCCGCCTCGAGGCGGGGCGCCTCCGAACCGGCCGCGCGCAGGCGTTCGATCCCCCGCGCCAGGAGCTCGCCCACGCTCGTCACACCCGGACGATGACGGTCAGGTCACCGGTCCGGCGGAGGACCTCGACGGCCGTGGAGCCGTTGCTGCGCCGGACGAGCAGGTCGACCTCCGCCG
>JAJYXX010000120.1:0-3379 GCA_021801545.1 Chloroflexota bacterium
CGGGGCCGCGCTCATCCCCTACGTGGACCGCGGCAACGTGCTCGCGGTGCGGCCCTCGGACCGGAAGACGGCGGTCATGCTCTTCACCTTCTTCTGCATCCTCGGGCTCGTGGTGACGTTCATCGGGATCTTCTTCCGGGGTCCCGGCTACAGTTTCGTCATCCCGTACGTCAACACGCCCGGTCTTCACTTCAGCCTCTAGGCGACGCAGACGAGGACATCCCAGGCGCATGAGCAACTACCACGTCGAGCCGGCCTCGAAGCCGCAGGCCCTGAGCAGAGAGGCGATCAAGGCGCTCCGTCACGAGCAGGTCCAGGGCCTGTCGCGACGGCAGCTGCTGCGCACCTCGCTGGCGGCCGGAATCGGGGTCTGGCTGCTGCAGGCCGCGGCCGGCACGATCGGCTTCATCTGGCCGAACCTGGCCGGCGGCTTCGGCGGCAAGATCACGATCGGGAAGTTCAGCGACGTCAAGGCCCAGAACAGCAGCCTGCCGATCGACCAGGGTTTCCCTGCCTACTACGCCGACGCACGGGCGTTCGTCGTTCTCGTCGATCCGTCGCGCCAGGAGTTCATCCCGGGCGAGGACAAGACCGGCGACGGCACGGCGCTCAACGTCCGCTCACTCTACCAGCGCTGCCCGCACCTCGGCTGCAAGCCGAACGAGTGCCTGAAGAACTTCTGGTTGGAGTGCCCCTGTCACGGCTCGCGCTACGACCGGCTCGGGATCAAGGCGGCCGGCGCCCAGTACGGCCCGGCCCCGCGGAGCATGGACCGCTTCGCCGAGATCGTCGACGCCGCCGGCGTGCTGACGATCGATACCGGCAAGATCACCCTCGGTCCGCTGCCGATCGCGCTCGGCCAGCCGGGTATCATCCCGCCCCGCACGCCGACCGGCTGTATCTGACCGGCCGGCCGAGCCACGTGATCCACGCCCCCGATCTTCGAGGAGTCCGATGACCGATCAGCCCGGCTCGCGCCCGGAGGAGCGGCTGCCGGCCACCAGGCCGGCAGCCGAAACCGTTCCGGCCGACCGGTTCTCTGCCGCGCCCAGCGCCCATTCATTCGGCCTGACGCCCGAGCGGGCGGCGAAGATCGTGCGCCAGAGTGCGAGCGCGCGCGCGGTCGGCTTCCTCGTCGTGACCGTCGTCGTCGTGTTCATCGCGATCTACTACCTCTACGAGCTGGGCTTCCCCGGGCCGCTCCAGGGATTGCCGTTCGTCCCGCCTGAGAGCCGCCTGGCAGCCGACGCGGCGGCTCAGCAGGTGACGGCCGTCGAGCGGGGCTACAACATCTACCAGGCGAACTGCGCCCGCTGCCACGGCACGAAGGGGGAAGGCGGGATCGGGCCCGTCCTCAACGACCAGAGCAAGCTCTACCGGCACCTGAACGCGAACTACCTGCGCAACGTCCTGACTGTCGGCGGGCGCTACGTCTGTGGCAACCCGGACAGCCTGATGCCGGCCTGGTCGGACGCGGGCAACCCGCCCGGCCCGCTCAACTACGTCCAGATCAACGACCTCATCGCCTTCCTGCGCGCGACGAACGACAAGGAGTATGTCGTCCGCGATCCGTCGCTCGGCGAGCCCGTCATCGATCCGAAGACGGGCAAGGAGCAGACGTTCACCGGCTGGCGCGATCCGAAGTACCAGCCCGCCCCCGACGCCACCCCCGTCCCGGCCTGCTGGAGCACCGCGCTCACCGCCGGTGGGGGCGGGGCGGCATCGCCGGCCCCGGCCGGATCCCCTGCGCCGGCCGGATCTCCGGCCCCGGCCGCGAGCGGTGCGCCGGCCGCGACGACGCTCCAGGTGACGGCCCAGAATGTCCAGTTCGACAAGTCCGAGCTCGAGGCGCCGGCAGGCCAGCCGTTCGCGATCGAGTTCAACAACCAGGACGCCGGCGTGCCGCACAACGTCGCGATCAAGGACGCGAACGGCCAGGATGTCTTCAAGGGCGAGATCTTCAACGGGGTCGGCACGCGGACGTACCAGGTACCGGCACTCCCGGCCGGAACGTACACGTTCTACTGCACCGTGCACCCGAACATGACGGGAACGCTGACAGTCAAGTGAGCTGGCCGGGTGACCCGTCGAGGCGGGACGCGCGGTGAGGATGGAGGACGATGTCGGGACAGGCGCTCTCATCAGGAACCACGACGCGGCGGCGCGTGCTGTTCGGGCTGCTCGACGCAGACGGCTGGTCGTGGGCCTCGCTGAAGGCGTTCTTCTGGTTCATCGTCATCATCATCATGCTCGGCTACATCCCGGACCGGGCCTACTACTTCACCGTCTTCCCGACGATCGACCTGGGCATCCTCGCCTGGTCGCCGGTCAATCTCTGCCCGCCCGAGAACCGCACGCTCCCCTGTCCGGCCCCGGCCGGGGCCGTCCTGCCCTGGGAGCCCTCGCCCCCGGAGCTGGCCCTGCCGGCGGCGCGACGGGACGGGGCGGCGGTCGTCGCGGGCACGAAGCTGCTCTACATCGGGGGCACGGACGGCACCGCCGCCAGTGACAAGGTGTTCGTGGCGACACTCTATCCGAACGGCAACTTCTCCTCGTGGACCGAAGGCCCGGCGCTGCCCCAGCCGCTCACGGATGAGGCTGCCGCATTCCTCGGCGGGCAGGTCTTCGTGTTCGGCGGCAGCGATGCCGACGGTGCGCCGACCACGAGCGCGTACGTGACGACCGTCGACCCGGCGACCGGGGCGCTCGGGCCGTGGCAGACCGCCGACGAGGCGAAGCTCCCCCTGGCCCTGCCCGCGCCACGGACCGGGGCCGCAATCGCCGTCGCCGGTGACGGCCTGTTCCTGGTCGGCGGCAACGACGGTACCGGTCCGGTCAGCTCGGTTTGGAAGTCGACGCTCGACGCCAGGGGCAAGCTGACGGCCTGGCAGCCGCAGGCGGAGCTCGTGCGGCCCCAGTCCGACGCCGGCGCCGCCCTGATCGGCGACTTCCTGTGGGTCTACGGCGGCAGCGACGCGAACGGTCCGACCGGCGCCGTCCAGCGCGGCGAGCTCGGGACCGTCAACAATCAGCCGGGCACGATCGTGCGCTTCGGGGTCAGGAACGGCCCACCGAACCTGCCGGTCGCGCGGACCGACGCGGCGACGTTCACGGTCAACGGCGCGATCTACCTCATCGGGGGCTTCGACGGCACGGCCCCCAGGGGCGAGCTCTACTGGGCGATCCCCTCGACGAGCGGCGAGCTGCCCGAGTGGCAGCACCTGCCCCAGACCGATCTGCCGGTCGCGGGCCTGGCTGGTTCGGCAGCGGTGACGAGTGGCTCGGAAGCGTTCCTCATCGGTGGCGCGACCGCGGGCGGGGTGATCAGCCAGAGCGTCCGAGCGAATCTCGCCCCGCAGCCGCCGTTCTTCCAGCTCGG
>JAJYXX010000120.1:3479-5722 GCA_021801545.1 Chloroflexota bacterium
GTAGAAGCCGGAGAAGGCGCCGACGCCCATCCCGAACAGCGGGCCGGCCACGACGAGGAAGCCGAGATTCTGGAAGTCGAGACCGCTCGTCGTGCTCGTCGTGCCCGGCGTGATCGTGATCAAGAGCACAACCGTCAGCCCGGAGATCAGCCCGGCGATTCCGCCGACGAGCCACGAGCCGCGCGGGGTGAGCATGCCGGCCAGGAAGGCCGGGATCATCGGCGGCGGGGCGAGGAGCGCCACGGCGAGGAACCTGACGACCGCGTTTTCGGCGAGCGCAGGGACGAGGAACGCCGCGCCGGTGCCAAGGACGAGCACGGCCGGGAGCCAGACCGACTTCGTCTGCCGCGCGATCACCGGCAGGGCCCGCAGGTCGCCGCGGACGTCGGCCGGAGCGGCCGCGGTCCGGAGCGCACCGAGGAGGCTCGGCCGGGGGGTTGCGCCGGAGGTGATGCCGGAGGTGGCGCCGGAGGTGGCGCCGGCACTTGCTCGGCCCTGCGGCTGGGCGTCGAGACGGGCGGCCGTGGCCGCGCCGCCCGACACCGCGGCCGCCTCGGCGGCGAGCTGGGCGCGGTGTCGGCGGCGTGCTTCTGCTCGGTCGGTTGTCTTGGCGCGGGCCACGGCATCTCCTGGTTGTCGGGGGTCCGTTGGGCGGACCGCGGGCGGGGCGGGCGGGGGTTGTTCGGTGGTGCAGGGGCGCTGCTCGCGCTCCGGCCCTCGCATCGTAGTCCAAACGAGGCGTCTCGGTGCCGTCGGGTGCGGCATCCTCCGGCCGTGGCTGAGCCGGACGGCGGCGTCAGCCGCCCGGGTGAGCGGCTGGTAAGCCGGAGTGAAGCCCCGGGTGAGTCACCGCCAAGAGCCGGCTGGTAGAACTCGGTCATCGCTCCGCCCGATCCCGCCGGGAGGTCGTCGATGGCTCGCATCCGGCCCGCGGCGCTCGCCGTGGTCTCGCTGGCCTACCTCGGTGTCCTGGCAGGGCCCGGGGTGTCGTCACCGCAACTCGCTGTTCCACGTCCGGAAGCTGCGGCCGCGGTCGGCTGGGCACCCTCGACCGGGCTCCTGCTCGCCGAGGTCGTCACCGGCGGCGCTTCGGCCTCTGACGAGTACGTTGAGATCACGAACGCCGCGCCCTCGCCCCTCGATCTCGCCGGCCTCGAGCTCGTGTACGTCACCTCGAGCGGCGGCACGGTGACCCGGAAGGCGAGCTGGTCGACGTCGCAGCCGCTCGACCCGGGTCGCCATCTGCTCGTGGCGAACAGCCTCGGCACGTACGCCGCGCTTGCCGACGCGACGTACAGCGGCGGGCTGGCGGCGACGGGCGGAGCGCTCGTCCTGCGCCCGATCGGCGGTGCCCCGATCGATGCCGTCGGCTGGGGGGATGCCGCGAACGCCTTCGTCGAAGGGTCGGCCGCTCCTGCCCCGCCGGCAGGGTCGGGCATCGAGCGGCGTCCCGGCGGGCTTGGCGGCAACGTCCTCGACACGAACGACAACACCACCGACTGGTTCGTTCAGGCCGCTCCGTCCGCCCAGGGTCTCGCCGCCCCGCCGGCGCCGGTGCCCTCGGATTCGCCGTCGCCGAGCCCTTCACCGGGTTCGAGTGTGTCACCCGCGCCCTCGGCTGATCCGACCCCCACGCCAACGCCCAGCCCGAGCCCAAGCCCCAGCCCGCCGCCGACCCCGACGCCCAGCCCGAGCCCGACGCCCAGCCCGAGCCCAAGCCCGACGCCAACCCCGCCGCCGGCACCGCTCTCGATCGCCACCGCCCGCGCTCTGGCCGACGGCTCCACGGCGACGATCGTCGGCATCCTGACGACCGACCTGGGTGCGCTCGAGTCCGGTCACACCTCCTTCATCCAGGACGGGAGCGCGGGGATCGCCCTCTACTCCTCCGGGGGAACTCCGACGCCCTGGCCGGCCGGCTCGACGATCCGCGCGACCGGCACGCTGGCGGACCGCTACGGCTTGCGGAGCCTGCGGGTCGATGCCGCCTCGATCACGCTCGAGGCGAGCGGCGGTTCGCTCCCGGTGCCCGCGAGCGGCTCGACCGGACTGCTCGGCGAAGCCGAGGAGGGATGGCGCGTCGCGATCACGGGCACCGTCACCGAATCGCCGACGAGCATGAGCGATGGGCTGGGGTTGATGGTCGATGACGGCAGCGGGGCGATCCGTGTCGTCGTCCGGCCGGCGGCGCTCGGTGCCGCGACGATCACCGAGGGCACGGTCGTCGAGGTCGCTGGCCCGCT
>JAJYXX010000304.1:0-2211 GCA_021801545.1 Chloroflexota bacterium
CGTCCTGGCGACCGACTCGCGCTTCCGGGCGATCGGGCCCCTCGACCCGGATCTGATCGGGCAGGCCGCCTGGTACGAGGCGACGGCCGCCGGCGACCGCTTCGAGGTCGTCGTGCGAATTGGCTGGGGCGACTGCCCGGCCGGCTGCATCGACGAGCACCGCTGGACGTACGAAGTGACGCGCGACGGCCAGGTCGTCCTGGTCGGGGAGATCGGGCCGAGCGTGCCGCCCGGCGTCATCGACGGCACCGGCGGCGACGTTGGCGGCGGTGAGCTCGGCGTGTCGGGGCGCGTGACCGCGGGACCGACCTGCCCGGTCGTCCAGAACCCGCCCGATCCGTCCTGCGCCGACCGGCCGGTCTCGGGAGCGACCCTCGTCGTCACCGACGACAGCGGCCGCGAGGTGGCCCGTACCACGAGCGATGAGTACGGGGATTTCGCGATCCTGCTCGAGCCCGGCCACTACGTGCTCACCCCGCAGCCGGTCGAGGGCCTGATGGGGACGGCCCAACCGGTCGACTTCACCCTGGCCGAGGGCGGACCGCCGATCACGTTCCAAATCGCCTACGACACCGGCATCCGCTGACGATCGCTTCGAACGTCGCAGGGACCTACGAGTACAGGTCGCCAACCGTTCGGAGAACCACGGCGGACGCTCGGGCGCGTCGCTCGAGCTGCGGCGTGAACCCTTCCCGCGAGTAGAGAACGAGCCGAGTTGATGGCGCGTAGCCCGGGACATGGCGAACGGTCGCCTCGAGCTGTGTCAGGGCGTCCGTGTCGACGAGCCCGTTCTGCCACTTGGCTTCGCCCGCGAGCACGAGGTCGCGCCCGTCGTAGGCGACGATCTCGATCTCGCCCTCGCGCGTCCGGCGTGTTCCCGGGTGGCGCTCGTCGGGGATAGGACCCCACCACGCACCGACCTCCCCGTGAGTCGGAAAGGCCGGATCGGACCCGATCGCGCGGCGGGTGTGCTCTCGGCACGCGTCCTCGAAGGCGGGCCAGCTCACGAACTGGTCGAGATGAGGCCGCACGCGATCGCGGAAGACCTCGGGCACGCGCCGCGCCTCGAGGTCCGTGCGGTTACTGCGGACGAAGCGGAACCAGAAGCGCAGATACCCATCGGCCACCCGCCACACGCCCGAGCGCGCGTTCTCAGGCGCGCGCGCGGGCCGGATGTGGTCCAGGATATGGAGCCGCCGGAGCTGGCTCAGGTACTTCCCGGCCGAGCTCGACGGGCTGACGCCGGCCCGGTCGGCGATCTCGCTCTGGCGCGTCGCCCCGCTCGCCACCGCGCCGATGACCGACAGGTAGACTGACGCCTCGCTCCCGAGCTCCTCCTTCACGAGCAGGTCGGCCTCCTCGTAGAGGACCTGGCCCTTGCGCAGGACCCGGTTCTGGACGTTCCAGTCGAGCGAGCGCGCCGGGTCCCACTGCTCGAGGTAGTAGGGGATGCCGCCGAGGACTGCCCAGGCGCGAAGGCGGTCGGCGGCGCTCCATCCCGGGAAGAACTCGCCGGCCTCGCGGTAGCCGAGCGGCGGGAGCTGCTCGCCCCAGGTGCGCCGGCCGTACAGAGGGCCCTGGAGGACGTGCTCCTCGAACATGCCAATCTGGCTCCCGGCGAGGACGAGGAAGAGCGGGAGGTCCTCGCGGCGCACGTCCTCAAGGACGGCCTGGATCGCCGAGGCGAGGCGCGGCGTCGAGGTCGCGAGGTACGGGAACTCGTCGAGGACGACCAGGAGCGAGTGCCTCTCTGCCTTCGCGGCGCGGACGAGACTGAGCACGTAGGCGAGCGCCTGGTCCCAGTTGGCGAGAGGGGCGGCGGCGAGGATCGGGTCCGGCCGATAGGCGAGGATCCGCTCGGTGAACAGTCGGAGTTGCTCGGATGCTGTTCCCTGGTCGGCCTGGAACGAGATGGTCGGCTTGCCCTGCGCGAACCGCTCGATGAGGGCCGACTTCCCGACGCGGCGCCGGCCCCAGAGAAGCACGACCTGGGGGCGCATCCCGCAGAGCTCCTCGAGCGACCTCAGCTCCTCCTCGCGGTCGATGAACGCGCGCACATTCGCTCCTTGTATCTGAGTAGTAAGTTACTGGCCAGTATCTTACGCCGCCGGGACCGATTGTCCAGCGAGGCACGGCAGGTCCGGGAGGGGTCGTGCCACCCGGGCATGTCGCAGGTCCGCTGGTCGGCTGAGGCGCCGTGCGGAGGCGCCG
>JAJYXX010000304.1:2311-5717 GCA_021801545.1 Chloroflexota bacterium
GAGGCGCCGTGCGGAGGCGCCGCTCGAGCGCCGGCCTGTGGCATGCTGCGCCCCATGGCTCGCCTGCGCGTCGCCCTCGTTCAGCTCGATGCCGGTGCGGACGTGGAACGCAACGTCGCGACGGCGGTGGCGCTCGCCGACGAGGCCGTCGCCGCCGGGGCACGCCTGGTGGCCCTTCCCGAGTACCTCCAGTACCGCGGCACCGACGAGGGCTTCCGCGCCTCGGCCCGCCCGATCCCGGGGCCGTGGACCGAGCCGTTCGCCGACGTCGCCCAGCGCCGCGAGGCATGGCTGCTCGTCGGCAGCCATGCCGAAACCTCGGACGACCCGGCCCGCCCGTACAACACGAGCGTCCTAATCGCCCCGGACGGCTCGATCGCGACGACCTACCGGAAGATTCACCTGTTCGACGTCGCCGTCGACGCCGGTCCGGTCGACCGGGAGTCCGCGCGCGTCCGCCCCGGCGATCGGGCCGTCGTGACCACGGTGGACGGGATCGGTCTTGGCCTGACGATCTGCTACGACCTCCGGTTCCCCGAGCTGTACCGCTCGCTCGCGCTCGCCGGTGCCGAGGTGCTCGCCGTGCCAGCGAACTTCACCGAGCGGACCGGGCGTGACCACTGGGAGGTCCTCCTCCGGGCCCGGGCGATCGAGAACGGTGCCTACGTCATCGCCCCATCGCAGATCGGCGGCCCGCCCGGCCAGCCGGCTTTCGGGCGCTCGATGGTCATCGACCCGTGGGGCACGGTGATCGCCCAGGCCCCCGACCTCGTCGGGATCATCCATGCCGAGATCGACCCGGAGCGCGTCGCCGCGGTCCGGCGGCAGATCCCTGTCCTGGCGAACCGACGACCCGGGACGTCTGCGGCCGTGAGCGGCGTGATGTCCTAGTTGATCAGCTGGACGACGTATGCGCCAAACGCGCTGGTGCCCGTCTGGCTTACCCCGGTCACGATCTTGAGTTGCCCAGTCCTCACGGGCGACACGAAGTAGCCACGGATCTGTTTGGTGCTTCCGCCAATGGATCCCGTAAGGTGGAACACCGCCCAGCCCACCATCTTCCCCTCGTCGTCGACGACGGCGACCGGGAAGTCCGCAGGTACGTGGTTGGCCAGGGCACTGAAAAGATCCGCATGGGCGCCTGCATTGAGGGGTCCGATGTCCATGCCCAGCGTCACCACCGTACTGGTGCCGTTGCCGTCGATGATCTGGCGCACCGTGTTCGAGTTACCGTTGCAGGGGTTGCCCGTCGCCGTGCAGAAGACCGTCCAGTTGAACTGCACGTCGTTCTGAGGCACGTCCTGCGGGCCCGTGCCGGGCTCGTCGTACGACTTCTCATTGGCCGGAGTCTTCCCCGTCTCGAAAGCCTTCTGGTTGAAGATGATCGGCATCGCACCGACTGCGCCGTTGGGCGCGCCGGCGATCGCCGTGGCCGTCGTTGTGACGTCCCACGAGGCGAAACCCAGGAGTCCCGAGAAAGCGTTTGCGTGCGGCTTGGTGACCGTGACGATCACGGTCGTACCGTCACAAGCACCGTAATCGTCGTCGTCGTCGGAGTCGTCGCACTCATCGGTATCGTCGGTATCGGGGCCTACCCGGACGTCGACCACCACACCGCCCGACCCCGGCGTGTACCCGTTCGCCGTCGCGATTTGGGCCGCCGCACTCGTCGCGGCAGCAGACGTGCCGGTGTTGAGGTACGCATACGCTCCGGCCATCGCCGCAGCATCGGCGACGTTCTGCTGGTCACGCCGCTGGACGAAGGTCGACCCACCGTCGAGGACGAGGCCGGTCATGGCGACGATCACGAGGAGGGCGAGCGTGAAGACGACGAGAACCTGACCGCGCTCTCGCGTCTCTCGAGGCCAACGCATCATCGAAGGTGTCTCCTGGTTCATGGGATCTGGATGTGGCTCGTCGAGCTGAGAGTGAGCGGGCCGATGAAGCTGAGCAGCGGGGTCACGACCTCGAACGGGACGCTGGCCTTCACCTGGACGTAGCTGCCCGGCCGGCAGTCGGTGTTGCTCAGGTCGCTGTCCGCGACGTCGACGCACTGGATCGTGAGAATGGCTGTTGGCCCCGCGAGGCCGGGAACGAGCTGCTTCTGGGTTCCGATCACGGCCTGCGTCTCGGGACTGTTGCCGAGTGTGCACGGCGTACCCGTACAGGGATGGACGCTGGTCACCCTGGCGATCTCGCGAGCCGCCTCTGAGACCGCGTTGTTCGTGTAGATCCCGCGCCCGAGGTCCGCGATCCCCATCAGCAGAAAGAGGAAGGGGATGAGAACCAGCGAGAACTCGACGAGGGCCTGACCTCGATCAGGGCGGTGAGGAGGCGTGGTGTGGTCGGTCGTCATCGGGCCTCACTTCACCGTGATCGCTACGACGCCGGTCGTGTTCGATCCGGTCTGGTTCGTTACCTGCAGCGTGACGTTGTAGGTGCCTGCCACCACGTACGTCTTCGTCCCCGGGTCCTGCTGGATCGATGTCGTCCCGTCTCCGAAGTCCCACAGCCAAGCAGTGATCGGACAGCCCGGCGAGGTCGACGTGTCCGTGACCGTGAGGGTCACAGGCGCCTTCATGTTCGCGGGGGTCGTCGAATACGTGAAGCCCGCGCTGGGCAGCCCGCAGGTGGGTGTCGGCGTCGGGGTGGGCGTCGGCGTCAGCGTCGGGGTGGGCGTGGATGTCGGCGTCGGGGCGGGTGTCGGCGTCGGGGGTGGCGGGAGCGTCTCGATCTGGTGCGTCGAACTCGCGGCGAAGGTGACGTCCTGCGAGCCGCCGAAGAAGACCGTCATCATCGGCGTCAGCAGGTTGAAGTGGCCGGTGACGGTGACCGTCACGGTATTGCCCATGCCGCTCGAGCACGTCGGGCTGCACGTCAGCTGGACGTCCGCCGGTGCGATCGCGACGACGGACCCGCTTTTCGCCTCGAGCAGGGTCCGGCACATGACGAGGTTCGTGGTCGTCGAGCAGGGCTGTCCCGCCTGGAACGATGTCGGTGTGACCGACGCCTGGAAAGCCCCCTCGCGGGCTGCGTTCGTGACCGCCACACGCGCCGCCGCGATTCGCCCGAGGTCGAGTACCGCCCCGAAGAGGACCAGGAAGACGGGCAGGATCAGGGCGAACTCGACGAGGCTCTGGCCGCGCGACCGGCGGCGGCGCCGCAGTGCGGGGGCCAGCGGGCCGAGGTTGGGCCTGAGTCCCGGTTTGAGCGTTGGGCACAGTTTCGGGTTGAGCGTCGGGCGCATCGTCTCGCGCTCCAATGGCATGGTGTGGTGCGATGATCGTTCGCGTCGCGCCTTTCACGGTGCCTTGAATCGGTGCGCGCGTGCATAGCCCGATGGGGGTGGGGCGGGAAGGAAGGAGTACCGGCCGCTGGTGCGCGGCCGCACCCTCGGATCAGTCGG
>JAJYXX010000219.1 GCA_021801545.1 Chloroflexota bacterium
TGATCCCGGTTTCGATCAGGTCGGAGGGGTGGTCGCGGGCAGCCGGATTGATCGCGCCCCCGTTCACGTCGCTCAGGCGCACGGGCGTGATCGGCGGCCCGTCGTCGATCGGGCGACCGCGACCGTCCATCACCCGGCCGAGCATCCGGGTCGAGACACCCAGCCGGAACGGCTCGCCGGTCAGCTCGACACTCGTCGAGTCGAGGCCGAGGCCGCCGGTCCCCTCGTACACCTGGACGACGGCAAGGTCGGCGCGCAGCTCCACGACCTGACCGTGGCGGCGTCGCTCGTCCGCCCCGGCCACGACGATCTCCTCGCCGAGCGCCATCCCGGGCGCGCGGCGGACGACGAGGAGCGGCCCGCTCAGTCGCTCCACGCCCCGTAGGCGGCGGATCGAGAGGCTCATCCAGTCACCCCCGACGCCAGCTCGGTGAGGCGGGCGGCGAGCGCCTCGAGGCGGGCCACGACATCGTCGCCGGACCACTGCTTCGTCCGCCGCAGCTCCCCGAGCACCGGGGCCTCGAGCGCCTGGCCGAGGCTCGACCCCCGCTCGAGTGCCCGGGCGAGCCCCGTCCGGGCAGCCAGGACGGCGCGGAGCAGGGCGAACTGGACGTCAGGCGGCCGGGCCGCGTCGACCGGATCGAACGCATGCTGCTGGAGGAACGTCTCGCGCAGCAGGCGGGCGACCTCGAGGACGACGCGGTCCTCGTCGGGCAGCGCGTCGGCGCCCACGAGCTGGACGATCTCGAGCAGCTGCTTCTCGCGCCCGAGCAGCTCGATCGCCTCGGCCCGCCGCTCCGGCCACGACTCGGCAACGCGCTCCCGGTACCAGGGCGCGAGCGGCTCGACGTAGAGCGAGTACGACTGCGTCCAGCCGACGGCCGGGAAGTGCCGGGCGTGGGCCAGCTCGGCATCGAGCGCCCAGAACGTGCCGGCGAGCCGCAAGCTGGCCTGGGTGACCGGCTCGCTGAAGTCGCCGCCCGGCGGGGAAACGGCACCGACGAGCGTGATCGAGCCGTGCCGCGCCGGCGAGCCGAGCGCCTCGACCCGGCCGGCTCGCTCGTAGAACGCGGCCAGGCGGCTGCCGAGATAGGCCGGGAAGCCCTCTTCGCCCGGCAGCTCCTCGAGGCGACCGCTGATCTCGCGCAGCGCCTCCGCCCAGCGGCTCGTCGAGTCCGCCAGGAGCGCGACCGCGAGGCCCTGGTCCCGAAAGTACTCGGCGATCGTCACCCCGAGCTGGACCGAAGCCTCCCGGGCCGCGACGGGCATGTTCGAGGTGTTCGCGACGAGCACTGTCCGGGCGAGGAGCGGCTCGCCGGTCCGCGGGTCGACGAGCTCGGGGAAACTCCCCAGCAGCTCGGCCATCTCGTTGCCCCGCTCGCCGCAGCCGACGTAGACGACGACGTCGGCGTCGGACCAGCGGGCGAGGGACTGCTCGACGACCGTCTTGCCGGTGCCGAAACCGCCCGGGATGATCGCCGTCCCGCCCTGCGCGATCGGGAAGAGCATGTCGAAGACGCGCTGGCCGGTGATCAACGGCCGCTCCACGCCGAGCCGGCGCCGAACGGGGCGCGGCCGGCGGATCGGCCAGTCGTGGGCGAGCCGGAGCGGGACCTCGCCGCTCGGCGTCACGAGCCGGCCGATCGGCTCGTCGAGCCGGTACGTGCCGCGCTCGAGTGCCACGACCCGGCCGGGACCGATGTCGGGGGGGACGAGGATCCGGTGCGTCAGCGGCCCCTCGGCCACGGTGCCCAGGACGTCACCCGGGCCGGCCTCGCTGCCCGGTTCGAGCATGGGCTCGAACGCCCAGCGCCGCTCGTCGGGCATCGCATCCGTGCCGTGGGCCGGCTCGACATCCGGGATTGCCACTCCACCGGGGCCCGACCCGGCCCCGACCGTCGCAGGTCCGCGGCCCGGCAGCAGCAGCCAGGTGCCGGCCGCGGCCAGCCGGTCGAGCGGCCGCTGGAGGCCGTCGAACGTGGCCCCGAGCAGGCCTGGTCCCAGGCGCGCCCGGAGCGGCGCCCCGCTCGGCTCGACCTCGTCACCCACCTCGAGGCCGGCCGTCTCCTCGTAGACCTGGATCGTGGCGATCGGACCGTCGAGGCCGATGATCTCGCCGAGGAGCCGGTGCGGCCCGACGTGGACGACCTCGCCGACCGTCGCCCCGGCCAGCCCGGACGACCGGACGACCGGGCCGGCGGCGGCCACGACCGAGCCGGCGGGTGGGCGGCGATCGGTCGCGCCGCCGGCGGCGACCCCACGGGCGACGACGGCACTCATCGCGTCTCGCCTCCACCGAGCTCGATCCGGTAGCCGATCGCCCGCTCGAGCATCTCGCCGAGCAGCTGGCGCCGGGTCGTGTAGTCGGTAACGACACCTGCCGGGATCGGTAGCACGATCGGTCGCGGCAGCCGCTCGAGCGTCGCCCGGAGTCGCTCGTCGAGGCTCGCCCAGAGGTCGGCGGTGACGAGGACGAGCCCGACGTCCCCCTCGCCGATCACGCCGCGCAGGGTGGCCACAGCCTCGGCTCCTGGCCGGGCGGCGATCGTCGCCGAGCCGGCGAGCCGGAAGCCGTCGGCGAGGGCCGGGGCGGTGACGACGACCAGCCGGGCCATCGCTCACGCCCTCGCCGGGGTGAGGTAGAGCCCGACGAGGTCGTGGCCCCAGCCGGCGACGACCCGGGCCAGACTCGCCCGGAGGCGGATCGCCTGGGCCTCGAGCGCGGCCACGTAGCCCGCCACCGGGCCGATCCCGAGCGGGTCCCGTCGCCCGGTCCGGGCGAGCTCGTCGAGGCGGGCGAGGGTGAGCGTCCGCTCGAGGAGCGCCGCCGCGCCGGGGCCGCCGGCCGCCAGCTCGGCCTCGACCGCCTCCCGGTCGGCCCGAGCGCGGGCGAGGATCGCCCGCACCGTCCGGGCGTTCGCGTCCCGCCCGACAGCGCGCTCGACCCGCCCGCGCTCGAACGCTGCGACGAGCCGCGCCTCGAGCTTCGGCCGGTCGATCCCCTGTTCGATCTCGCGGCCGAGCATCGCCGCCTCGCCGGCCGGGATGAGACCGGCGCGACCCACTGCGCGCACGAGCGCGGCGATGGTCGGTGCCCGAACCAGCGCCCCGAGCGCCGCCGCATCGAGGAGCGCCCCGCCGACGATCGTCGCCCCGACCACCTCCGCCGCCTCGCCAGCCAGGCGGCGGCGGACGAGAGCGATGATCCGCTCCCGGTCGAGGGGCAGGACGAGCGCCTCGACGAGACGCTGCGCAGGTGGCGGGTAGAACGTGACGAGGGTGCCAAGCCGGACGCTCCGATGACGCTCGATCGAGGCCTCGACGGCGCCCTGCGGCTCGACGACGAGCGGCGCCGTCTCGCGCAGGATCGGCCGCCAGTCCTCGGCTCGCTCGAGGAGGGCGAGGAAGGCGCCCGCCGAGTCGGCCTCGGCGAGCCGGTGCAGCGCGGCCGGATCGAGGAGTCGACTGCGCAGGGCCGCGACACGGGCGTTCCCGTAGTCGTACATCGGCGCGCTCCTTCAGTCCGTCACCCCGAGCCGGCGCGCGACCGGCTCGGCGAGGACGACGCGGGCGCGGGCAAGCCGGGCGAGCAGCGTCGCGTCGACCTCGAGCCGTCCATCGACCGAGCGGGCAAGGACCCCCGGCGCCAGGGCAGACTCGGGCGTGTTCTCGAGCCGGCAGCCGAGGCGCTCGACAATCGGGCGGGCAGTGGTCACGTCGACTGGCCGCACCCGGAGCACAGCGCCGGGGCCGGCGAGCTCGACCGCCTCCTCGGTCAGGTGCTCCAGGGCCCGCCGCCAGCGCTCCGCGGCGGGGTCCGACGCGATTGCGTTCAGCCGCTCCTCGGCGGCCCGGAAGACCGCCTCGACGAGGCCGGCCGTCTCCTCTGCCCGGGACTCGAGGAGTCGGAGGCGAGCCGCGTTCACGAGCCGCATCGCCTCGGCCCGGTAGCCAGGCTCAGCCCGTTCGCACGCCTGGCGGACACGGGCCTCGGCGGCCGCCTCCGCCTCGTCGATCAGCGCCCGCGCGCGCTCGCGGGCGGCGACGACGATCCGTCCGGCCTCCTCGGCCGCCTCGGTCTCGATCACCCGGACGATCGTCTCGACGCTCATCGGCTCACCCTCGTCACCCGCCCGGCCGGGGAATCTGCTGGATCGGAGGTCGCGGTCACAGGAGGATGATCAGCGCGGCGATGACGAAGCCCAGGATCACCATCGTCTCGGGCAGGGCGACGAGGATGAGGATCGTCCCGGTCACCTCGGGCTTCTCGACCACCGCTCCGGCGCCGGCCGACCCGATCCGCGACTGCGCCCAGGCAGTCCCGAGCGCGCCGAGCCCGACCGCCAGCGCGGCGGCCAGGAATCGGAGTCCCTCGTCCATCTCATCCACCTCCTGTCGCTTCCAGGCCGGGTTCCCGGCCACCATCGCGGAGGACGGACACGAACGGCTCGTACCGCACTCCGCCGGGTTCGACGAACTTGCTGAAGAACTCGACGTACTGGAGCCGCAGCCCCTGGACCGACGAATCGAAGAAGCCGAGCACGAAGTTCAGGGCGTGGAAGAGGGCCGCGATCAGCACCCCGAGCAGGACGTTCTCGAACAGGCCGCCCAGCCGGTTGGCGACCAGGGCGAGCATCACCGAGGCGAGCCCGATCGCCATCAGGCGGGCGTAGCTCAGGACGTTGCCGACCGCGCCCATCACCTCGAGCGGACCGGCGATCCCGAGCGTCGCGGCCAGGACGACGATCGCCCCGACGAGCACGACGACCGCGATCTGGCCCGCCGGTACCGGCACGTAGCCGGCGGCGAACGCGACCGTGACGATGATCGCGGTCAGGCTGACGAGCATCGCCGCGCGCGCGATCACCTCGCGCCGGTGGCGCAGGAGTGTCGCGTTCACGATCCCGAGCACGAGTCCGAGCGCGACCTGGGCGACGCCGATCGAGATGGCCAGGACGAGGAGCGGCAGCGCCCCCTCGCGGCGATCGAACCACAGCGGCCGGAGGCCGACGAGGCGTTGCCCGGCGTCGCCGAACCACTCCCCGAAGAGGACGCCGAAGAAGATCGTCGAGATCGCCGTCAGGGCGCCCACCGGCCAGAGGAAGCGCATCGCCGGCGACGTGCGCCAGCGGCGGCGCGCAGCCAGGAGGATGGCGAGCAGGAGCAGCCCGTAACCGATGTCGCCGACCATCAGCCCGACGAAGACGGGGAACGCAAAGGCGACGACCGGCGTCGGATCGAGGGTTCCGTAGCGGGGCAACATGACGAACGAGGCAAGCGGCTCGAAGGCCCGGACCAGGGGCTGGTTCTCGAGCACGACCGGAGCGCTGCGATCGAGCATCTCGCCCGGCCGCTCGACGAGGAGCACCTCCGGGCCGACCTCGCCGGCCAGCGCCTCGCGCAGCTCGGGGATCCGGCGCGCCGGCAGCCAGCCGCTGACCGCGACGAGGTGCTCGCTCCGGCCGGCCGCCGCGAGCACCCGCGCCTCGGCGACCCGGTCACCGAGGACGAGCGAGAGGGCCGCGACGGGCGCGCCGTGCGCCGCCGCCAGCTCGTCGAGCGCCGCCTCCGTGCGGGCGAGTCGCTCGCGGATGGCGGCCTCCTCCGCCGCCAGGCGGGGCCCGAGCTCGTCGAACGGGACGCCGGCCATCGACTCCGGGAGCGTGACCTCCTCGAGGTCGCGGCCACCGAGCAGCGAACGGACCTCGCCGGC
>JAJYXX010000253.1 GCA_021801545.1 Chloroflexota bacterium
GTCGTAGAGGCCGGGGGCCATCCCCGCGCTCCACGGGACGGCGACTTCCGACACGCTCATGACCGTCACCCGCAGGCCTTGGAAGATCGGCCACTCGGCGAGCAGGTCGGCCGCCTCCTTCGCCCCCGCCGAGCCGTCATCGGCGAGCAGGATCGTGCGCAGCCTCGGCGTGCGTGCGACGAGGATCGGGCACGGCGCGTGGTCGACGACCTCGGCTGAGACGGAGCCGAGGAGCATCGTCTCGAACTGGCCGTGGCCGCGGTTGCCGACCACGATCAGGTCGGCGTGGAACGCGCGTGCCTCGTCGACGATCGCCGACGCCGGGCGCCCGCGCAGGAGGAGCGCCTCGACTCCCAGGCCGGGGCGCTCGAGGATCCGCTCGGCCGCCTCGAGGGCGGTCTGGTAGCGACGGACCAGCGAGCTCTCGATCTCGCTCTCGTCGGGTGGCGGGACCGGCATCCACGGGATGCCCGCCAGCTCGGCGGCGTGCTCGAGGGCGGCGACCACTCTGATCAACGTCCCCTCGGGCCAGTCGATGCCGGCCACGAGGTCCCGGGCGCGATCGGACGACGTCGAGCCGTCGATCGCCAGCAGCACGCGCATCTCGACCTCCTTTGGACCCCCATCCTCGCAAGACGCTCGATGGGCCGCACGAGTCCGATGTCCCGAAGCCGACGGGCCGCAGGGCACCGCGTCGCCGGTGCCGCATGACCCGGGCCAGGCGACCCGGTCCGATCGTCACGCCGGTGGCTGCCGGGAACAGCCACTCGGGCGCGGCCCGCCGCTCACCTTCGGTGGGTCCGGAGCGCCGCCAGGAGCGCATGCTCGGTCGGTGTCGCACCAAGCCCGAGCCGCGCCCCGATCCGCGCCGCCGGCGGCGGGACGAGGCCGGTCGAGGCGAGCAGGCCCACCCGCTCCGGGGCGAAGACCGCGCCGGGCGGTCCGTCGTCGACGATCCGGCCGTCGCGCATGACCACGACGCGCGGGAACTGCTCGGCGACGAACTCCATGTCGTGGCTGATCGCAATCACCGTTCGCCCCTCGGCGGTGAGCGCGGCGACGATCGCCTGGACGCGGGCGACGCCGCGGGCATCCTGGCCCGTCGTCGGCTCGTCGAGGACGACGACGGGGGTGCGCATCGCGAGGATCGACGCGAGCGCGAGGAGCTTCCGGCGCGAGTAGCCCAGGTCGTACGGGTTCGTGTCCGCCTGGCCGGCCAGCCCGACCGCCGTCAGGGCGTCGCCGACGACACGGTCGAGTTCCGCCCCCCGGACGCCCATGTTCCGCGGGCCGAACGCTACCTCGGCGCGGACCCGACCGGCGAAGATCTGGCGGTCCGGGTTCTGGAAGACGAGCCCGACCTGCCGCGCGAGATGGGCGACTCGAAGGGAGCGGATGTCGCGGCCATCGAGGAGGACCCGCCCCTCCGTCGGTCGGAGGAGTCCGTTGAGGTGCCGGACGAGGGTCGTCTTGCCGCTGCCGTTCTGGCCGATGATTGCCAGCCGCTGTCCGGCGGGGATCTCGAGGTCGACACCATCGAGGGCGCGGGTCCCCTCCGGGTAGACGTGGACGAGGCCCGCGAGGGCGATCGCAGTCATCTGAGCGTCCCTGCGATGAGGTCGAGGTCCAACCCGCGGCCGGCCATCGCCCGGGCGAGGCGGATGCGCGACGGCGGTTCAACCCCCCAGCCCGGGAGGCGTTCGTCGGCGAGGACGTCGCCGGCCGGCCCGTCGAGCACGATCCGGCCGCCGTCGATGACAATGATCCGCTGGCACAGCCCATCGAGGAGGTCGGTCTTGTGTTCGGTTACGAGGAGGGCGGTGCCGGTCGCGGCCAGCGCCCGGAGGGCCTCGCCAACGAGCCGCGTTCCCTCTGGGTCGAGCTGTGCCGTCGGCTCGTCGAGGACGACGTGACGCGGGTGCATCGCGAGGAGCGAGGCGAGCGCGACGAGCTGGCCCTGGCCGCCGGAGAGGCGGTTCGGCGACCGCTCGGCGATGTCCTCGATCCCGAGCGTCGCGAGCGCCTCGCGGGTCCGCGCGAGCGTCTCGGCCACCGGCAGCCCGAGGTTCATCGGCCCCAGGGCGACCTCCTCGAAGACGGTCGCGGTCACTCCCGACAGCTGCGTGTCCGGGTTCTGGAAGCCGATTGCGACGCGCTCGGCGAGCTCGTGCGGCGGCCGACCGGCCATCAGCTCACCGTCGATCGACAGGCTGCCCGAGAGCGCGCCGCCGATCGAGGCCGGCGCGAGCCCCGACGCCACGAGGCAGAGCGTCGACTTGCCGGCCTCGTTCGGGCCGACCAGCCCGACGATCTCGCCGTCCGCGATCGTCAGCTCGATGTCGTGGAGGACGGCCGTCGCGTAGCCCGCGTAGCGGTACGAGACCCGATGGAGCTCGAGCATCAGGCGCTCACGGGATCGCCGGCCAGGCGCCGGTGAGGCGCGCGGCGACGATGACCACGAGGACGGCGAGGAGGACCCAGCGGAGTGGTGCCTCCCAGGTCGCCTCCGGCATCGTCCAGAGCAGGTGCCGACGGCCGCGCCGCCCGAACGCGCGGACCTCGAGCGCGAGCGTGCGCTCCTCGACCTCGGTCAGCGACGAGAGGACGACCGGCCCGACGAGCGGCAGGACGCCCCGCAATCGGTCGGCGATCCTGCCCTCTGTGTCCAGGCCGCGGGCGCGTTGCGCGGCCTGGATCACCTTCGCCCGCTCGAGCATCGCTGGGATCGCCTCGAGCGTCGCCGTGGCGGCGAACGCGAGTTGGGGCGAAAGGCCGCGGCGTTCGAGGTCGAACACGAACGCTCGCGGCTCGGTCGTCAGCCCGAACAGCCCAATGGCGGTGGACAGGGTGATCAGCCGGACGAGAACCTGGCCCGCGAAGTCGACGCCCTCGACCGTCGCGTCGAACGGTCCGACCGTGAACAGGACGGTCGAGCCGGCGCGGGTGAAGACGCTGATGAGGACGACCGAGATCGCGATCGGGAGCGTGAGCACGACGGAGACCCGGACGAGACGACGCAGGACGCCGGCCATGGCGGCCGCTGGCAGCACGGCCAGCCCGAAGATCGCAAGCGGGCCGACGTAGCCGCCGATGACGAACGCCGCGATCGATTCGGCGACCGCCGCGAGCGCCTTCGTGAACGGATTCAGGCGGTGGTACGAGCTGGGTGTCGGGGGTGCCAGCCGCTGGAGAAAGGCAACGTCGGCCTCGCTCAAACCGCCGCTGCCGATCGTGTCGTCGATGCCGCTACGCCCCCACGAGCCCGACGGCCTGCTCGCCCTGCGGGAATCGGGCCGTGAACCGGCGGGAGAGTGTCCGGAGCAGGACGAACACCACGATGTAGGTGATCGTCTTGTCGATCGGGTCCGAGATCAGGCCCTGCTGGAGGACTGACTCGGACAGGCTCGATCCGGCCTGCTGGAACGCGGCCACGAGGAAGTCCGTGCCCGAACCGGTGACGCCGCCGAAGAACACGGCCGAGATCGGTGCCGAGATGATCGCCGAGATGACCCCGCAGATCGCCCCGCCGACGACGACGTAGGCGACGCCGAGATCGCGCCGCGTGAACAGGATGACGACGAGGCCGATCGCGGCGATGACGAGCACGGCGGCGATGACGTAGGCCATGAGGACGAAGAATGGGTCGACCCCACTCAGGTCACCGAAGAACGTCACGCCCTTCGTGTACGCGGGCAGGATCCCCCAGTAGGCGAGGGCCGCGAGGACCGCGAGCGCGACGACCGTTCCGACAACGAGCTGCGGCGTCGGCGTGTTCGGCCGTGGCCGGAAGAAGCCGAGGCGCCCGAAGATGCCGGCCAGCAGGCCGATCTCGGCGGCGACGATCGCGAACGGCCAGGCGTACGGGCTGCCGAGTGGCGTGCCGGCTAGCACGAACGTCCAGATGAGGTTCGCGAGGAGGCCGGTCAGGAGCCCGGGGATCGGTCCGGCGAGGGCGCCGACGAGGATCGTTCCGATCGAATCGAGGTAGACCGGGATCTTCAGCGCCGCCGACACGGTCTGGCCGAGGACGATGTTGATCGCAATGGCGATCGGCATGAGCACGATCGTCCGGGTGTCGAATTGCGAGGAGATCGAGCGCAGCGCGCCGGTCTGCGCGTACTCGACCGCGGCGTAGACGACGAACCCGATGAGCAGCGCGATCGCAAGGACGAGCATGAAGGCGTTGGCCACGCTCGTGTTGCCGCCGGTCGCCTCGTCCACGGATCCCTGGAACGTGCCGCTCACCTGGACGCCGATGACGGCGACGATGATCGCGGCGAGGACCCCCGCCGCGATCCGAACCCACGAACCGGACACCGTGTCCCTCCTCTTACTCCCAGGGCATCGTGCCGGCGCGTCGTGGCTCCGACAGCGACGGCTTCGGCTGGCTTTGGCGTGTCGTCACAGCGTGATGGGCCCTAGCTTGCCACGTTCGACCGGTCGGCCGCCAGCCCTCCGACCCGCTCGATGAACCGCTCGACGAAGGTGGCGGCGTCGGCCTCGACCGCGACATCGACGTTCGGGAGCCGACCCCAGACCCGCCGCCAGTCGGTCACCGTCTCGCCAGCCGTGAGCGTCCCGGTCAGCTCGATGTCGACGGTCAGTGCCTCGGTCCGGACGAGCCCCGGGTCGAGCGCCGCCGCGAGCGCGAGTGGATCGTGAATGAACGCGCCGTAGAAGCCGTCGTAGCGGCCGTGGAACTCCATGTAGAAGTGGAGGGCGTCGGCCAGGAACCGGACGACCGGGTTCGCGGGCGCCGTGCCGTCCGGACCGGTGCCGGCCCGGCGGGCGAGCCGGGCGAGGTGCTCAGGGGTGAACTTCGCCTGCTCGGTGACGTCGAGACCGAGCGCCAGCGGCCGGGCCAGGCCGAGACCGCCTGCCGCGGTGGCGGGGGCACCGGCCGCGCCGGGCTCGCCGGCCGTGCCGGCCGTGCCGGCATGGGCGGTGGCGCCGGCAGTCTCCCACGCCGTGAAGACGACCTTCGCCGCCTCCGGGTCGCAGTGGATGTTCCACTCGGTCGTCGGCGCGGTGTTGCCCGGCGAGCGGTACGAGCCGCCCATGATGACGAGGCGGCGGAGGAGGCGCGGCAGCTCCGGCTCGCGGAGGACGGCGAGGGCGAGATTCGTCAGCGGCCCAAGCGTGACGAGGGTGATCTCGCCGGGCCGTCGGCGTGCCTCGGCGACGAACAGGTCCGAAGCGTGGCGAGCGGAGAGGGGGCGGCGCGGCGGCGGCAGGACCGCGTAGCCGAGCCCGCGCGGGCCGTGCGTCTCGGGTGTCACCTCGAGTGGGCGGACGAGCGGGACCTCGCGGCCCAGGGCGACCTCGACGTCCTCGCGGCCGGCGAGCTCGAGGACGGCCCGCGTGTTCTCGGCCACCTGTCGCGCCTCGATGTTGCCCGAGACGCAGGTCACGGCGATGATCTCGGCCTCCGGCGAGGCGCAAGCGTAGAGGAGGGCGAGGCTGTCGTCGATCCCGGTGTCGCAGTCGATGATCAGCGGACTGCGGCTGCTCACCCCGCGATGGTAGGCGATCGCGACCCGTCTGGCGACGCGAGCGATGCGAGTCCAATCGGGCGGTTACCCGGGTGTCTTGCGCCCCGCCCGCCGCGCCCGCGCCTCCTCGCGTGCCCCGCCCGTCGTGCCCCGCCCGCCGCGCCCGCGCCTCCTCGCGTGCCCCGCCCGTCGTGCCCCGCCCGCCGCGCCCGCGCCTCCT
>JAJYXX010000355.1 GCA_021801545.1 Chloroflexota bacterium
CGAGCGCTGACTTCAGCCTCGGATCTTGAGCCTCGGTCCTGCGCGGCAACCCGCCTTCACGGACGGCAGCATCGCGAGTATGGTTCGGCTGAAACGGTTCGGCTGAAACGCTGAAGCGGGCGGATGGCCCCTCAGGCGGCTTTCGACGGTCCGGGGATCGATCGCGGGCGCGATCTGCGCACCGGGTGCCTGTCTCCTGCCGTCACTGAGGGGACCGGTGTGGAGCCGACTCGCGATCGTATCCGCGTTGCGTGCCTATGACAATCCGCGTTACGTGCCTGACCCACCGCGACCGCGGCGCCGGTCGTGCTGCGAGAGGAGCCGCTTGCGCAGGCGGATCGAGGCCGGGGTCACCTCGACGAGCTCGTCGCCGGCGATGAACTCGATCGCCGACTCGAGGGTGAGCGGACGCGGGGGCGTGAGGCGGAGGGCCTCGTCGTGGGCGTGCGTCCGGATGTTCGTCAGCTTCTTTTCCTTCGTCGCGTTGACGTCCAGGTCGCCCGGGCGACTGTTCTCGCCGACGATCATCCCCTCATAGACCTCGACCCCGGCGCCGACGAAGAGCTCGGCGCGCTCCTGGAGGTTGAACAGCGCATACGCGTTCGACGTGCCCGCGCGATCGGCCACCAGCACGCCGCTCGTGCGGTGCGTCACCTCGCCGGCCCACGGCCCGTAGCCTTCGCCGATCTGGTGGAGGAGCGCTGTGCCGCGCGTGTCGGTCAGGAGCTGGCCGCGGTAGCCGATGAGCCCGCGGACGGGGATGATGAACTCCAGCCGGACGCGCCCGTCGGCGTCGGTCGACATCTGCTCGAGACGCGCCTTGCGGCCCGCCAGCGCCTGCTGAACCTCGCCGATGTAATCGGGCGGGATGTCGACGGTGATCCGCTCGTAGGGCTCCTCGGTCGCCCCGTCGACCGTGCGCAGGATCACCTCGGGACGGCTGACGGTCAGCTCGAACCCTTCGCGGCGCATCTGCTCGATGAGGATCGCGAGCTGCAGCTCGCCGCGGCCACGGACTTCGAACGTGTCGCCCGAGTCGGTCGGGTGGACCTCGATCGAGACGTTGCCCAGGACCTCGCGCTCGAGGCGGGCCTTGATCTGGCGGCTCGTGACATACTTCCCCTCCCGGCCGGCGAGCGGCGAGGTGTTCACCCCGAACGTCATCCGCAGGGTCGGCGCGTCGACGTCGAGACGGGGCAACGGGCGCGGGTCGGCCGGGTCGGTGAGCGTGTCACCGATCGTCACCTCGGGCAGCCCGGCGACCGACACGATGTCGCCCGGGCCGGCCTGCTCGATCTCCACCCGCTCGATCCCGTGCGCGGTCTGGAGCGAGGTGACCGTCCCGTTCAGGACGACCGTCCGGCCCGGTTCGACGGCGCCGGCGGTATCGTCGGCCTCCTCGCGGACGACCGTGATCCGCTGGCCGAGCCGGATCGTCCCGTTCCAGATTCGCCCGACCGCCATCCGCCCGACGTACTCATTGGCCGCCAGGTTCGTGACGAGCAGCTGGAGCGGGTGACCGGGCTCGTGGCACGGCGGCGGAGTGACCGCGATGAGCGCGTCGAGGAGCGGCCGGAGGTCCGTGCCGGGGACCGCGAGGTCGCGCGTCGCGGTGCCGGCCTTCGCGTTCGTGTAGAAGACCGGAAACTCGATCTGGTGCCCGTCGGCGCCGAGGTCGATGAACAGCTCGTAGACCGCGTCGAGGACCTCCGCCGGGCGGGCGTCGCCGCGGTCGATCTTGTTGAGGGCGACGACGACCGGCAGCCGGCGGGCCATCGCCTTCTGGAGGACGTAGCGCGTCTGGGGCAGCGGCCCCTCGGCCGCGTCGACGAGGAGGAGGACCGAGTCAACCATGAGGAGCGAGCGCTCGACCTCGCCGCCGAAGTCAGCGTGACCGGGCGTGTCGACAATGTTCAGGCGAATGCCGCCGTAGTCGACCGTCGTCTGCTTGGCGAGGATCGTGATCCCCTTCTCGCGCTCGAGGTCCATCGAGTCCATCACCCGATCGACGAGCGCCTGGTTGGCCCGGAAGGCGCCGGTCTGGCGAAGCATCGCGTCAACGAGCGTCGTCTTGCCGTGGTCGACGTGGGCGACGATCGCGATGTTCCGCAGGTCCTCGCGGACCGCGGACGGCGCGCGCAGAGCGCCGGCACGGTCGGACGCGGCGGGTGCGGCGGGCAGGCTGGAGCGGGTCTGGATCGTCATCGGCCGGCCCATCGTCGCACATCGAGCGCCGCTCCGCCCGCACCGGCCCGGCTCCCGGGAGCCGGGCCGCGCACCCGACGCGCCCCGAACGATCGCCGTTCGGACGCCCGACCGGGTCGGCGGGCCTGCTAGGATCGGGCCGTGACCGTCGCCGCCATCGTTCTCGCCGCCCCGTCGGAGTCGCCGCTCGCCGACGCTGACGGGGTGCCGCGCGTCCGCCGGATCGCCGACGCGGCCTGGAGCGGAGGAGCAATCCCGATCGTCGTCGTCTCGGCCGACCCGGACGGTACGATTTCGACCGCGCTCGCCGGGGCCCAGGCCAGCCTGGCGGGGGGACACGCTGCGCTCGCCCGGCCCGTGCCCCTGGGCACCGGCCCGGCCGGCCAGCTCGTGCGCGGCATCGGTGTCGCGCTCTCGCTCGTCCGCGACACCGACGCGGTCCTCGTCTGGCCGGCGTGCTTTCCGTGGGTCGGCCCCGAGACGGTCACCTCGCTCCTCGAGGCGCACGGCGTGACGCCGGACGCGCTCCTTCGCCCCACCTACCGCGGGGCCGCTGGCTGGCCGGTGCTCGTCCCGCTCGGGCATCTCGAGCTCCTCCGCTCGCTCGGGACCGACCGGACCGCGGACGAGATCGTCGGCGCCCTGATCGCCGCCGAGAGCCCGTACCGCGCGCTCGATCTCGGCGACCCCGGGACGACGATCGACGGTGACACGTCGCGCCCGGCCCTGCCCGCCTACGACGGCCCGCCGGAGCCGGCGGGCGGACACGTCCACGAATGGGGGGCAGCTGTCGCCGAGCGACCCGACGAGCCGCCGGCGCCACCGACCGTCGTCGGCTGAGCGCCTGGCCCAGGATCAGTTGACCGCCTGCTCGGGGAGCGCCACGCCCGCCGGCGCGACCGCCACCGAGCGTCGACCGAGGTTCGCGACGAGCAGGCCGCCGATGACGAGACCGACACCCGCCAGCTGGAACACCGAGGGTGCCTCGTCGAGCAGGACCGCCGCCAGGACGACGGTCGCCACCGGCTGGGCCATCAGGATCACCGAGGTCAACACGGCCGGCAGGCGCGGCAGCGAGAACGAGATGAGCAGGTACCCGGCCACCTGCGAGGTGAGGGCGAGCAGCAGCAGCCAGCCGTGGGCCGGCCAGCTCGGGAGCGGGTCGAACTCACCGAGCGCCGTCCCCGCCACGGCCGCGACGAGCGCCGTCGACACCGTGGCCAGGAAGAGGGCCGAGGCCGGCCGGCGGGCGTCGCGGTTCCCGTGCCGGGTCACGATCAGGTAGCCGGCGTAGCTGAAGGCGGTCAGCAGGCCGAGCAGGACTCCCAGCGGCGGGTTCGCCCCGTACGCCCCCGACCCGACGACGCCCGAGATGAGCACGACACCGACGAGCATGACCGGCAGGGCGAGCCCGACCGCCCGCGATGGGCGCTCACCGAACAGGATCCAGGCAACGAGCGCCACGACGACGACCTGCATGTTGCCGAGCACGGTCGCCAGCCCTGCCCCGACCGCCCCGATCGCGTGGTGCCAGAACGTGAGGTCGGCGGCAAAGAAGAGGCCGGCCACGACCGCGATCCCGATCTCGTCCCGGCGCATCGGTCCGTATCGGCGGTGCTCCGCGTAGCCGAGCAGGGCGAGGAACGGCAGCGCATACAGGCAGCGAAAGACCGTCCCGGTCGAGGGCGCCACGAGCGCGAAGCGGAAGAAGATCCCCGAGAACGCGATGCACAGCGCGCCGGCCAGGGCGGAGATCCGCGGTCGCCGGGCGATCGCCTCGAGCGGGCCCACCGGTCAGCCGGTGGCCGGCTTCTCGAGCCCGACGAAGCGAAGCCCGAGCTCGGCCCACTGCGCCGGGTCCGGGGCCGATGGCGCGTCGAGCATCAGGTCGCTCCCCGACTGCGTCTTCGGAAAGGCCATCACCTCGCGGATGTTCGTCTGGTAGGCGAAGAGGGCCGCCCAGCGGTCGACCCCGAGGGCGATCCCGCCGTGGGGCGGGGCGCCGTAATCGAACGCCTCGAGGATGCCGCCGAACTTGTCGTGCATCGCCTCGAGCGAGTGGCCCTGGAGCGCGAAGCTGCGCTCGAGCAGGTCGCGCCGATGGATCCGAACCGAGCCGCCGCCGAGCTCCCAGCCGTTCAGCGCGACATCGTACTGCTGGGCGCGCGCCCGTCCCGCCGGGTCGTCCGGGTCCGGGCGATACGGATCGCCGCTCGTCGTCGCCAGGAGCGGGAGATCCTCGGGCAGCGGGGCGCTGAACGGGTTGTGGGTCGCATCCCAGCGCCGGTTCTCCTCGTCCCACTGGTACATCGGGAAGCGGTGGACCCAGCAGTAGGCGAGGACGTCCGGGTCGGCCAGGCCGAGCCGGCCGCCGAGCTCCACCCGCAGCCGCCCGAGGACATCCGCGGTCGTCTCGTGGCGGTCGGCGACGATCAGGAGCAGGTCGCCGGCCGCAGCGCCGGCGAGGGCGACGACCGCGCGGGCGCGCTCCTCGCCGAGGAACTTCACGATCGGGCCGTGGACCGACCCGTCGGCCAGCGGGCTGAGGTGGGCCAGGCCCTTCGCGCCGTGGCGCCGGGCGAGCTCGGTCAGTTCGTCGATCTGCGACCGGCTCACGCCGCCCAGCCCGGGCACGACGATCCCCTTCACCCGGCCGCCCGAGGCGAGCGCGTCGTCGAAGACGCGGAAGCCCGACGCCGGGGCCCCGTCCGGGCCGCGCAGGGCCGGGGCGAGGTCGACGAGCTCCATCCCGAACCGGATGTCCGGCTTGTCCGAGCCGAACCGCTCGAGCGCCTCCTCGAACGTGAACCGCGGGAACGGGACCTCCTGGAGCGGTCGCTCGGGCACGACGGCCCGCGAGACCTCGACGATCATCCACTCGACGAAGTCCATCACCGTCTCCTCGCGCGCGAAGCTCATCTCGAGGTCGAGCTGGGTGAACTCGGGCTGGCGGTCGCCCCGGAGATCCTCGTCGCGGAAGCAGCGCGCGATCTGGAAGTAGCGGTCCATCCCGGCGACCATCAGGAGCTGCTTGAGCTGCTGGGGACTCTGAGGCAGGGCGTAGACGGTCCCCGGCTGCAGGCGGCTGGGGACGATGAAGTCGCGGGCACCCTCAGGCGTCGACTTGATGAGGATCGGCGTCTCGATCTCGACGAAGCCCGCCCGGTGGTGTGCGTCGCGGATCGCGGCGACAAGCCGGGAGCGCAGCAGGAGCCGCTCCTTCATCGGCTCGCGCCGGATGTCGAGGTAGCGGTAGCGCAGCCGGAGCGCCTCGTCCACCGGGGCGTCCGGCTCGTTGATGTAGAACGGCGGGGTCTTTGCCTCGGCCAGGATCTCCACCTCGCGCGCCCGGAGCTCGATCGCCCCGGTCGCGAGCTTCGGGTTCTCCGTGCCGGGCAGCCGCCGCGCGACGTCGCCGGCGACGGCGACGACGAACTCGTTGCGCACCCGGCCGGCGATCGCG
>JAJYXX010000376.1 GCA_021801545.1 Chloroflexota bacterium
CTCAGCAGATCCGCGGCAGCTGTTCGCCGACGAGCATGTCGACGATCCGCTCCGAGCCGACGAGCGTCCGGATCGTCACCATCCCGGGATGGTCGGTGACGACGCGACCGATGATCGCGGCATCGGCCCCCTCTGGGAGGTCGCGGATCGCGCCGAGGACGGCATCGGCGGTGGCCGCCGACACGATCACCACGCACTTGCCCTCGTTGGCGACGTGGAGCGGGTCGAGGCCGAGCATCTCGCAGGCCGCCCGGACCGGGCCTGGGATCGGGATCGCCGGCTCGTCGAGCATCACCCCGACGCCCGACGCCACCGCAATCTCGTTGAGTGCCGACGCAAGACCGCCGCGCGTCGGGTCGCGCAGGACGTGGACGTCGGGGGCGACCGAGACGATCGCCGCCACGAGCCGGCCGAGCGGCTGCGTGTCCGACGCGATCTCGACCTCGAACTCGAGGCCCTCGCGGACGCTCATGATCGCGACGCCGTGCAGACCGATCGGGCCCGACAGGATGACGACGTCGCCCGGACGGGCACGGTCGGCGGCCGGCGCGACACCGACCGGGACGAGCCCGATCCCCGCCGTGTTCACGAACAGCCCGTCCGCGGCGCCGCGTCCCACGACCTTCGTGTCGCCGGTGACGATCCGCGTCCCGGCGCGGAGCGCCGCCCCGGCCGCCGATTCGGTGATCCGGCGGAGCTCGTCGAACGGCAACCCCTCCTCGATGACGTAGGCGAGCGAGAGGGCGATCGGCAGCGCGCCCATCATCGCCAGGTCGTTGATCGTCCCGTTCACCGCCAGCTCGCCGATGTCGCCGCCCGGGAAGACGAGCGGGGAGACGACGAACGAGTCGGTCGTGAAGGCGAGCCGCTGCCCGCCGACCTCGACGACCGCGGCGTCGTTCAGCGGCCCACCGGGGCTCGCCCCGGCGAGCGCCGGGCCGATCAGATCGCGCATCAGCGCCGCCGAGAGCTGACCACCGGAGCCATGCCCGAGCAGCACCCGGGCGACCTCGGGGATCGGCGCCGGACAATTGGCGGCGAGCGGATCTGGCGTGGACGTTGCGTCGAGGCCCGGCGCCGGACGGAGCTCGCTCATCGGGGCACCTCCCTCGTGCTCGTGTCTGGTGCCCCGATCTCGAGCGGCCGGGCCGGTGCCCCGATCCCTCGCCCGGCGGCGAAGAACGCGGCGCACGTCCCCTCGGCCGAGACCATCGGCGCGCCGAGCGGCTGCTGCGGGCTGCACAGGACCCCGTAGGCGGTGCAGTCGAGCGGGGCCTTCTCCCCGGTCAGGATCGCCCCGGCGATGCAGGCCGGGTGCTCCTTCGTGCGGATCGCCTCGACCGCGAACTTCGTCTCGGCGTCGAAGCGGGCGAAGGCGGGCTTCAGGTGGTACCCCGACAACGGGATCTCCCCGATCCCCCGCCACGTCCGCTCACCGATCTCGAAGACCCGGAAGACCGTCTCCTGGGCGAGCCGGTTCCCCTCGCGCCGGACGGCTCGGACGTACTGGTTCTCAACCTTCGCCCGCCCTGCCTCGAGCTGCCGGATCGCCATGAATATCCCCTCGAGCAGGTCGAGCGGCTCGAAACCGGTGACGACGATCGGGACGTGGTAGCGCTCGGCGATCGGCTCGTACTCGGTCCAGCCCATGACCGCGCACACGTGACCGGCGGCCAGGAACGCCTGGACCTGGTTCGACGGGGACTCGAGCAGGGCGATCATCGCCGGCGGGACGAGGACGTGCGAGACGAGGACCGAGAAGTTGTCGAGGCCGAGCTGGGTCGCCTGCCAGACGGCCATCGCGTTGGCGGGGGCGGTCGTCTCGAACCCGACGGCGAAGAAGACGACCTGCCGGTCCGCGTTGGCGGCCGCGATCCGGACCGCGTCGAGCGGCGAGTAGACGATCCGGACGTCGGCACCGCGCGCCTTGAGCGAGATGAGGTCGGTCGTCGAGCCCGGCACCCGGAGCATGTCGCCGTAGCTGGTGAAGATGACGTCCGGCCGGGCAGCGATCGCGAGCGCCTTGTCGACCTGCTCGAGCGGGGTGACGCAGACCGGGCAGCCGGGGCCGTGGATCATCCGCACGCCGGGCGGGAGGAGCTCGTCGATCCCCTGCTTGACGATCGTGTGCGTCTGGCCACCGCAGACCTCCATCAACGTCCAGGGGCGGGTCGTGATCCGGTGGATCTCGGCCAGGAGCTTCCTGGCCAGGACCGGGTCGCGGTACTCGTCGAGGTACCTCATGCCGGCGGCCCTCCCCGGGGCAACCGTCCCGTGGCACCCGGCGAGGTGGCGACGGCCGGATCCGGGTCGTCGACGACGGCTGGCGCGACCATCCCGGGCCCCATCGTCGCCAGCTCCTGCTGGACGAGGTCGCCCATCTGGCCGAGCAGCTCGAGCGTGCGGAGCGCCTCCTCCTCGTCCACCTTGCTGATCGCAAATCCGACGTGGACGATGACGTAGTCGCCGAGCCCGATGTCGGGCACGTAGCTCAGGCAGGCCTCCTTGCGCACCCCGCCGAAATCGACGCGACCCATCTTGAGCCCCGCCTCGTCACGGATCTCGATGACCTTGCCCGGGATCCCGAGGCACATCGTCCCTTCCTCCTCAGTCGCAGCCGGGCGCCGACTGAGCCCGGCCGGCTCCCGCCAGTCGAGCGGCCGCGACGGCCGCCTGTCCGTAGCTGATCCCACCGTCGTTGGCGGGGACTCGTTCGTTGACGTAGACGTCGAAGCCGTCCCGGCCGAGCTGCCGGACGATCGTAGTCGCGAGCCACGCGTTCTGGAAGACACCGCCCGAGAGACAGACGACGTCGATCCCGGTCATCCGCCGGGCCTCGGCGCAGAACTCCCGCGTGACGGCCGCGATCGCCGCCTGGAACCGGGCCGCGAGCGTCGGGACCGCCGTGCCCGCGGCAAGCCCCTCGAGGAGCCCCACGAGCGTCGGACGCGGATCGTAGACGAGGAGGCCGTCGCGCCGGACGAGCCGGTACGGAAGGCGGCCGCGGGCGGCGGGGTCGGCCGCCATCTCGAGGTCGATCGCCGCCTGCGCCTCGAACTCCGCGACGTCACGGAGACCGAGGAGGCTACTCACAGCGTCGAAGAGTCGCCCGGCGCTCGAGGCGACCGGAGCGTTCAGGCGGCGGGCGAGCTGGACGCGGACGATCTCGACCTCGCGCGGGTCGAGCCGGGCGAAGAACGAAGCGGCAAGGCCCTCGGAGAGCCCGTGGGGCGCCGCGCCGACGGGTTCGCCATCGAGGGCCTCCGCCCCGAACAGGTAACCGAGCGCCATCCGGTACGGCTTCTTCACGGCGATCGCGCCGCCCGGCATCGGAGCAAGCCCGAACCGTCCGACGCGCCGGTAGCCGGCGAGGTCGGCGACGAGGATCTCGCCACCCCAGAACGTCCCGTCGTCACCCATCCCGAGGCCGTCGTACCCGACGCCGATGAACGGATCGGTGACTCCGTGCTCGGCGGCGCACGACGCCACGTGAGCGTGGTGGTGCTGGACGGCGATCCGTCGCTCGGCCGGGAAGTGGGCAACCGCATACTGCGTCGAGAGGTACGCGGGGTGGAGGTCGTGCACGGCGAGCCCCGGCTCGAGCGCGAGCAGTCGCGCCAGGTGGGCGAGGTTCTCCTCGAAGGCCCGGTGCGTCGCGAGATCCTCGAGATCCCCGCTGTGCGGGGCCACGTGGGCGCGCCCGCCCGCCGCGAGGGTGAAGGTGTGCTTCAGCTCCGCGCCGACCGCCAGCACGGTCCCGCCATCCGGGACGGCGATCGGCAGGTCGAGCGGGTCGGGGGCATAGCCGCGGCCGCGCCGGATGATCGACTCGCGAGCGGCCCGCCCCGCACCGACGGCGCGTGTCACCGAGTCGTCGTAGCGGGCCCGGATCCGGCGGTCGTGCTGCAGGAACGCGTCGGCCAGACCGACCAGGCGTGTAAGCGCCTCGGCGTCGTCGATGACGAGTGGCTCGTCGGAGAGGTTGCCGCTCGTGAGGACGATCGGGCGGTCGAACGTCGCGAGGAGGAGATGGTGGAGCGGCGTATACGGAAGGAACAGGCCGACGCGCCGGTTCCCGTTCGTGACGCCCGGCGCGAGCGCGGACGCACTGTCGGGGCACACCTCGACGAGCACGATCGGGCGGGCCGGAGACGTCAGGAGCCGCGCCTCGGGCGGTCGGACGCGCCCGAGCGCCCGTGCGGCGGCCGGGTCGCGGACCATGACCGCGAACGGCTTCGCCCAGCGCCGTTTCCGGTCACGTAGCCGCTCGACGGCCAGCGGGTCGGTCGCGTCGCAGGCGAGGTGGTAGCCACCGAGGCCCTTGACCGCGACGATCCGCCCGGCGGCGAGATCCGCCACGGCCGCGCGCAAGGCGTCCTCCGCGTGGTGGGTCGGGGCCGGGTCGCCGGGCCGGCGGTACGAAAGCCTGGGCCCGCAGGCCGGGCAGGCGACCGGCTCGGCGTGGAATCGGCGGTCGGCCGGGTTGCGGTACTCCGCCTCGCAGGCGACACAGAGCGGGAAGTCGCGCATCGAGGTCTGTGCCCGGTCGTACGGCAGCTCCTCGATGATCGTCGCCCGCGGGCCGCAATTCGTGCAGTTGATGAACGGGTAGCGGTAGCGCCGGTCGGCCGGGTCGAACAGCTCGCGGAGGCAGTCGTCGCAGGTCGCGATGTCCGGCGGGAACAGCCGCCCGGCCGAGGCGGATGCGACGCTCTCTTCGATCGCGAAGCCGCTGCCGGGAAGGTGCACCGCCGCCTCGCTGTCGAGCGGCCTGACGACGACCCGCTCGACCCGCGCCCGAGGCGGCGCGTCAGTGCTCAGGCGACGGGTGAACGCATCGAGCGCGGCCTCGCTGCCCGCGACCTCGATCTCGACGCGGCCGGCGGCGTTCCGGACGACACCCTCGAGCGCGAGCTCACGGGCGAGCCGATAGACGAAGGGCCGAAACCCGACGCCCTGGACGACGCCCTCGACCTCGAAGGCGCGCCCGACGCGCGCGGTGACGCGCGGGGCGGGGCGGGTCGCCTCAGGTGACCCGGTCATCGGGACGCACCAGCTCGATCTCGACGCGCTCCGGGGTCGGGACCGAGAGTCCGCTGCCACCGCAGCGAGGGCACGCCTGGGCGGCCGCGACGGACGCGAACGGCTCACCGCACCCGACGCACAGCCGATCAATCGGCAGGTGGATGATCTCGATCGAGTCGACATCAAACTCGGGAGCCGCGGTGGCGAGATGCATCCGGAAGGCACCGTCGAAGTCATCGGCCTCGGCGTGGCCGCCGCTGACGAGGATCCGCACATGCGCTCCGGCGGCCTGTTCGACGCCCGCCCGCCGGAGCGCATCGGCGACCGCGTTCGCGAGTCCCGCTTCGTGCATCGCCCCTTCCGACCCCTTCCTCGATAAACGCCTACCTCGACGCTTCTGATTCCGACACGTCACAGGCCCGAGCCGACGTGCCGATCAGCCCATCGCTGCGGTCGCAACGGACCGATCGAGGATGGGACCGGTCCCGGGCACGGCCACCGCGAGCCGCCGGAGCTCTCCGACGACCGCGTGCACCGCGGCCGGGACGGCCGCCTCGACGACATCGGTCAGCTCGAGGCCAACCGCGATCTCGGCGGGCTGGATGCCGATGAGGACGATCGGGTCCGGGAGCCCCCCAGGA
>JAJYXX010000039.1 GCA_021801545.1 Chloroflexota bacterium
GGGATCCGGTCAACGGCAGCCCTCCTCGTGCTACCGACGACGAGATCGTCGGTCCGGAACGTCAGGTGACAGGCGCGCTGCGCTGGCAGGTCATCGAAACCGCGTTCGATAACCCTTCTCGTGCTGCGGGAGGCAGGGTCGCTGCCGGAGACAGGGGACGACCCGCTCGGCAATGCGCCCCACGTTCTTCGCGAACTGCGGCTACCCGGGTGGCCCCTCAAGCGGCGTGGTCGTTCACAGGGCAGCGTGCCGTCGAAGTCGCTGACGACGAGGAGCGCGGCGGGGCGTCGAGGAGCGCGAGGGCGCGCCGGCGGGCGTCGGTGAACGTCCCGGATCGGGCGGCCGCGGGGGCAGCGGTGCGGGGATCGGCGACGCGGGCGGCGGCGGCCGTCTCGCCACGACGCTCAGGGCGTGACTGTTACCCCGGGCATGATCATCGAGAGCCGGGCGGCCATGACGTCCGGCCCGATCCCGCCGACGACGATCTCCCGGACGATCCCCTGGGCGTCGATGAACACGTGCGTCGGCAGCCCGATCACCCTCCAGGCGCGGGCGGCGGCCCCGTCGACATCGAGACCGAGCGGGAACGTGGCGCCCGTCAGGCTGGCGAACGCCGCGACCGTCCCCTCGTCCTCGCGCACGTCGAGGGCGATGACGACGAGGCCCGAGTCGGCGTAGCGGGCGGCAAAGCCACCCATGAGCGGGAACTCGTCCCGGCACGACGGGCACCAGGTGGCCATGAACTCGATCCAGACCGGATGGCCGCGCAGCCGAGTGAGCTCGATCGTGCCACCGCCGAGCTGGGGGACCGCCAGCGGCGGCGCCGGTGTGCCGACGTGGAGGCCGGCCGGACCGAGCGTCGGCGACGCAGGAGCGCTGGTCACGGGCGCCGCGGTGCCGCTCGGGGGTGGGGCGCTCGGGCCGACCGTGGCCGGCGGTGCGGATGGCGACGTGGGGGCGATCTCCGCTGGCAACGCCAACGGGGGGACGAGCGGCACCTCGGGCCCGAAGGCGACGACGAGGGCGCCGGCGAGGAGCGCGGTCGCAACGCCGGCGAGGAGCCCGAGGACGACGACCTGACGGGTGGACATCGCGGCCAGCGTACCAGCGGTCGCGGACGCTGTCGCCGGGCGCTGGTAGCATGGCGCGGCCGATGACCACCCTCCTCGATGCGATCCATACCCGACTGATCCCGGCCCTGCTGACCGCGGTCGGGGTGACGCTCGTGGCGGCCGGCCTGATGAACCTCGGCCAGTCGGTCGAGGCGGGCGTACCGGGCGCGTCGGCCACCTCGACCGTCACGCTCGCCCCGGCCACGCCCACCCCGGCCCCGAGCCTGTCGCCCGCTGCGTCGCCGTCACCGGCCGGCCCATCCACGTCACCGGGCGGCTCGGCGATCTCACCCGAGCGGGTGGCGACCCGCGTTGTCATCCCTGCCCTCGACATCGACCTGCCGGTCGTCAAGCCGCCGGGCGGCCCGGACACGTACCCGCTGTGCAACGTCGCGATGTACATCCAGGAGCTCTCCCGGCCGGGCCTGCCGGGCGCCACGTACCTCTACGCCCACGCCCGGACGGGGATGTTCCTGCCCCTCCTCGAGCAGTCGAAGGTGAACGACGGGGCAGCGATGATCGGGATGCTCGTCGAGGTCTACACGAGCGACGACCGCCTCTTCCTCTACGAGATCACCGATATCCGACGCCACGTTCCATACGACTTCGATGTTCTCTCGGTTCGCGATGCCACCGAGGCCCTCTGGCTCCAAACGTCTGAAGGGCCGAACAAGTACTCCACGAAGCTCCAGGTGATCGCCCGGCCGTTGAGCAGCGGCCCGGCTGACCCGGCCCAGGCGCACCCGGTGCCGAAGCCGGTCGTCTGCCACTGACACCGGCGGTCGGAACCGGCGCCGGCGCCTCGCGGCCTCCGGCCGACCTCCCGGCGCCCGGACCTCCCGCCGGCCCGAAACGGCCAGCCGGCCCGGGCCGGCCCCCTGGCCCCGTCAGATCCAGTCGATCCGGCGCAGGTACCAGAGGACGGCGAGCGCCGCCGCGACCGTGAACGCCGTGACGAGCCAGAACCCGAGCGCCTCCGACCCGGCGAACGCGGTCCCGGCCTCGCTCATGCCGAAGATGCCCGCGATCGCCCCGATGCCGGCGAGGATGACGGTGATCCCGGTCAGCCGCTTCATGATCAGCGACAGGTTGTTGTTCACCGTCGACAGGTAGACATCGAGCGTCCCGCTCACGAGCTCGCGGTAGTTGTCGACCTCGTCGGTGACCCTGATGAGGTGGTCGTAGACGTCGCGGAAGTAGAGGATCTCCGCCGCGTCGATGAGCGCGAGGTCGCGGTTCGTCAGCTGGTTGAAGATCTCCCGGATCGGCGCGACGGCCCGGCGGACGGCGATCAGCTCGCGCTTGAGCCGGAAGAGCCGCTCGAGCGTCCGAGGTGTCGCGTCCTGGACAACGGTGTCCTGGAGGTCGTCGATCGCGTCGCCCAGCCGGTCGATGAGCGGGAAGTAGTCGTCGACGATCGTGTCGACGAGCGCCCAGAGCATGTGGTCCGGGCCGTGGCGGAGGATCGGCGCGACGCCGTCGCGGAGGTGATGCGTCGTCCACGGGTCCCACTCGACGTCGTGGACGGTCAGAAGGAAGCCCTCGCCGAGGACGATGTCGACCTCCGTCGCCGCCACCTCCTCGTCGTAGCGGAGGACGAAGACGACGATGTGGATGAGCTCGTCGGTGACCTCGATCTTCGAGCGCTGGTTGCCCTCGAGGATGTCCTCCGCAATGAGCGGATGGAGGCGCAGCGCCTTGGTGACGTGCGCGACCTGGTCCGGGCTGGGACCGCTCAGATCGATCCAGAGATGGGTGCCGGGCCGGGCGAGCCGGCCCGCGATGTCGTCGCCGCCTTCCCACTCGGAGTAGTCCGTCCCGTCCCAGGACCCCACGCGCAGCCGGCCACCGCCGGGGGTCGGGTGATGGCGATCGACGACCGGCGCGCGCTGGGCCGAGTCCGTCTGCGGATCGTTTTCAGAGGGCGAGGCTTGGTTCCGCGTCTTCGGCGTCGGCTGCATCTTCGGCGTCGGCTGCGTCATCGGTCGGTCCGTTGTCTCCCACGCCGCCAGCCGCGGTCGGTCGCGGCCCGTGCTCGCGCGCCAGCATACGCCGCCGGGTACCGAGCGCGAGACCGGGCGGAACCGCGACGAGGGTCACGGCGCCGGCGACGAGGAAGATTCCGACCATCACCCGGGCGGCTTCGCTCGCGGCCCACTGCTCGAGCGCCTCGACGACGAGCGGGTCTCGGAGCGGCCGCCCCCGGAGATCCGCCGGGATGAACTGGCGGAACGCCTCGGGGGTCGCGTACACCTCGGCGCTCAGGCGTTCGATCGTCGTCGAGCCGTACGCGGTGAGGACCGCCAGCCCGATCGCCATGCCGACCATTCTGGCGACCGTGACGGTCGCCGAGGCCATCCCGAAGGCGACCCGGCCGGCCGTCTCGAGTGCCGCGGTCGAACGGGGCGTCACCGTCAGGCCGAAGCCGAGGCCGAAGACCGCCAGCGCGCCGGCCGCCGCTTCGATCGGAGTCTCGGGGCTCCACGTCGCCATCCAGCCGAGTGCGACCGCGCTCGCGAGCAGGCCGCCGAGCGTCACCAGGCGGAGCGAGAGCTGCCGGACGAGGAACCCGGCGACGAGCGCGCCGACCGCGGTCGCCCCGCCGAGCGCGCCGAGGACGAGACGCTGACTGTCCGGTCCGCCGTACAGGACGCGGTCGACGAAGACCGCGCCGCCGATGATCGCGGTGGCGAAGGCATAGCCGGTGAGGAGCGAGACGAGCGCGGCCGAGCCGAAGACCCGGTCACCGAAGAGGCGGAGGTCGAGAAATGGGTCCCGGCGGCGCAGCCCGTGGCGGACGGCCAGGGCGACGGCGATGACCGAGGCGACGAGCAGGGGCACGGGCGGGTAGGCTGGGTCGAGGAGGTGCCCGGGGAACGCGTCGTCGATCAGCGTCAGCCCGACGAGTCCGGCGGCGAGGGCGAGGGTGAAGAGGAGCGCGCCAGGGAGGTCGATCCGGGCCGAGCGGCGCGGCGTCTCCCAGCCGGCGCTCGCCGCCCAGGCGAAGACGAGGCCGACGATCCCGATCGGGACGTTGAGGTAGAAGACCCAGCGCCAGGCGGGGGCGAGAAGGTCGACGAGCGGTCCGGCCACGATCCCCTGGGCCGCGAGCACCGGCTCGACGTGGAGCGTGTCGAGGATCGCCGCCCCGAGGAACGGCCCGGCGGCCATGCCGAGGAACGTCAGGGCGCCGATCACCCCGAGCGCCCGCGGCCGGGCGTGCCCCTCGAACAGGTGGGAGGCTGCCGCGGTCGCGACCGGCACGAGCGCGCCACCGCCGAGGGCCTGGACAAGCCGAGCGGCGAGGAGCTGGTCGAGCGACTGCGCCGCGCCGGCGAACAGCGAGCCGAGGATGAAGACGACCAGCGCGCCGAGGAAGAGGCGGCGCGCCCCCCACAGGTCGGCCAATCGCCCGGCGAGCGGCATCGTCACGACGTACACGAGCAGGTAGCCGTTGATGATCCACGATGCGCGCCGGAGCTCGGTCCAGGAGGCGAGGCCGGCCAGGATCGACGGCAGCGCGACGGCCGTGATCATCAGCTCCAGCCCGGCCAGGAAGACGCCGGCCGAGAGGACCGCCAGCAGAACGATGGTGTCGCGACGCGTCATTGGTAGTCAGGGGCGCGGTGCTCGCGACGCGAGCCCGGTTCCCCATCCCCCTTTCAAACCGTGCATGCGGTTTTCCCGCACACGGCTTACCGATGGTCTTCGAGACATGGTTACGCAGCTCCCGGATAGCGGACGGTCCCCCGCAGGCGATAGAGGCCGAGGTCCTCAAACCAGGGTCGCGTCCACGCCCGGGAGCGGCCGGCAGCCAGGTTCCGACCATAGCGCTTGACGAGCAAGCCCCTGAGCCGGCTGACGACATAGCCGTCCAGCTTGTTGAACACGATCGCGGCGTTACCGGTCCGAAAGTAGGTGCCCCAGCCACGCAGGATCGGGTTGATCTCCGCGATGATCTCGCGGATGTCGGCGTGGCAACGGTTCCGGCCGGTCCGGTCTCGGATCTTCTCGCGCAGCCGCTTCTGGGCTCGCTGACCGGGCCAGCGCTGGAGGTAATAGCGGCGGATGCCGCGCTCCAGGAGCCGACCCGACACACGGGCGTGGAAGTGGCAGCCCAGGAAGTCGAAGCCCTCCCGACCGTCACCCAGGTCAACGACCTTCGTCTTGTCCGGATGCAGCTCAAGGCCGAGCCCGGTCAGGATCGCTCCCGCTCGGACGAGCGCCGCCGCGGCCTGATCGCGCGTGCGAGCGAGGACGACGAAGTCATCCGCATAGCGGACGAGGACCCCGTCCGCCGCGCGCCACTGCCGGTCAAGCTCGTGGAGCACGATGTTGGCCAGGAGCGGGCTGATGACCCCGCCCTGGGGCGTGCCGGCGACCGTCGCCCGGACACTCCCCTCGGCCATGACACCGGCCGTGAGCCAGCCGCGCACGAGCTTGATCACCCGTCGGTCCGACACACGTCGCTCCACGAGCCGGAGGACGACCGCATGGTCGATCCGGTCGAA
>JAJYXX010000439.1:0-4297 GCA_021801545.1 Chloroflexota bacterium
CGGAGCCGGGCGAGCCGAGCGAGACGCGCTTGCCGCGCAGGCCTTCGATGCTGGTGATCCCGGTGTCAGCGCTGGTCACGACCTGCGTGAAGTTGTTGTAGAGCCGGCCGATGGCACAGGCGGTCACAGCCTTGCCCTCGAAGTCGGCCTTCCCGGCGACTGCGTCGGCCGCCGTGTCGGCCAGCGCGAAGGCCAGGTCAGCGCCACCGCTCGCGATCAGCTGCATGTTGTCGACCGAGGCGTTCGTCTCCTGGACCGTGGCGTCGTAGCCGGGCACGTAGGCGCGAATCACCTGGGAGATCCCACCACCCAGGGGGTAGTAGACGCCGCCGGTACCGCCAGTTGCGATCGACAGCTGGATGACCTCGCCTCCGACGCTGGCCGCCGGAGACCCGCTCGGCTGCGTGCTGCCGCCCGCTGAGGCGCTCGGCGCAGTACTGGCCTCGGTCCCGGAACCGAGCGGCTGGCAGGCCGCGAGGGCGACCACGAGGCCGGCCAGGAGCGGCACCGCCGACCGGTGCCGAAACGGACGCGATCGCTGGGTGAGTCGACCGTGGGGGGACATGACGCTCCTCCTCATCAAACGCCACCGCCGCAAGGATGCGGCTCGGTGCCGACCCAGGTCGGGGGCCGCGTCGGGAGGCTAGGGGTCAGGCCAGGGCACGGCAATCATTCGTACCTAAACGAGTAATTGGTCGTTTCGGTCACGTCTCGTCTCTCCGGCAGTCGCCGGCGCACTCCGGAGCCCGTCAGAGCTGCGACGTCGAGATCGCCCGAACGATCTCGGCGAGGTCCCGGGGCAGCCAGCCGTCGAGGTCACGGTAGATCGGGTCGATCGTCGCGCGCCATATCGCTCGCTCCTCCGGCGTGAGCGTGTGGGTCAGGACGTTACCCGACGCCCGGATCGCATCGAGCGCATCCGTCTCGATCTGCGGCGCGTTCGCGCGCAGCCAGTCGGCCGTCTCGGCCAGCGCGCCGGCCAGCACATCCCGGTCCGCCTTCGCCAGCCCATTCCACCAGTCGTGGTCCGCGAGCACGACGTAGCCGAGATACGAATGGCTCGACACGGTGAGGTAACGCTGGACCTCGAACAGGCGCTTGGATTCGATGTTCGACAGGCTGTTCTCCTGTCCGTCGGCCTCGCCCTGTTCGAGGAGCCGGTAGAGGTCGGCGAACGTGCCCCGGACGGGCCGCGCGCCGAGGAGCTCGAACTGCTGGCGCCGGACGGGACTCGCCTGATAGCGCATCCGCAGCCCCCGGAAATCGTCGGGCAGCCGGAGCGCGCGACGGCTGTTCGTCATCTGGCGGAAGCCACCCTCCCAAAACCCGAGGCCGACCATCCCGGTCGGTTCCAGCAGCGCCAACAGGCGCCGGCCGAGCGGGCCCGCCATGGACGGGCTAACCTGACCTGCGTCGGCGAACAGGAATGGCAGGTCGAGGATCTGCCATTCGGGAACGAGGTCGGCGACCAGGGACGTTGACGGTGCGATCAGCTGGATCTTGTCGTCCAGGAGTGCCTGGAACTCCTCGCCGTCGGCATACAGGCTCGAGTTCGGAAACACCTGGACCTCGATGTGACCCGCGGATCGCTCGCTCACGAGGTCGGCGAAGCGTCGCGCGGCGATGCCCTTCGGGGTGTTTTCGGCGACGACATGTGAGAAGCGGATGGTGATCCGCGTCTCCGGCGGCACCTGCTCGTTATCCACGGCTCGCGCCTGGCAGCCGACGATCATGACCATCGCCAGGAGAACGGTCGGCACGCGTAGCGCGGTCATCACTCGCTCGCCCGATACCAGTGGATGGGGCGGCCCACGGAACCGTAGCGGATCTCCACCGTCGCCCGGTGCTCTTGTACGAGGTAGTCCAGATAGCGGCGGGACGTCACCCGCGACATTCCCAAGATGGCCGAGGTCGAGGCGGCGCTGACCGGCCCCTCCTGGCTAGCCAGGTAGGCGGCGATCTGCCCGAGCGTCGCCTCGCTGAGACCCTTCGGCAGGTCGCGCGAGCTGTCGATCTCCGGCCGATTCTTGAGGACCCGATCGACCTGCGCCTGATCGAGGGCGACAGCTCGGTCGAGGCCGGCTCGGTCGCGCCGGTACGCCTCGAGCGTCGCCCGCAGACGCTCGAACCGGAAGGGCTTGATGATGTAATCGATGGCCCCGTTGCGGAGCGCCTCGCGGATGATCGGCCCGTCGTGCGAGGCCGTGATCACGATCACGTCGCTGGGCAACCCCTGTCCGCGGATCTCCCGCAAGACCTCCATGCCGTCCACGTCCGGGAGGTAGACGTCGAGCAGGACGAGGTCGGGACGTAGTGCCTGGACGGCACCCAGACCCTCCCCTCCGGTCCGGGCCCAGCCGACGACCTGGTAGGCGCCAATCCCGTCGATGAACTCTCGGTGTGTCTCTGCGACCATAGGGTCATCCTCGATGACGAGGACCCTAGTCGGGGCGGCCAACGCTCACCTCCTCGTCGAGCACGACGGAGAACCGCGTGGAGCCAGGCCGGCTGTCGACCGCGAGCCTGCCGCCCACGAGATCGACCTCCCGACGGACCAAGGCGAGGCCCATGCCTCGTCCCGCGCCCTTGGTGGACAGCTCGCCGGCGAGGATCCCCGGCAGCAGCTCATCGGGGATCCCCGGTCCGTTGTCCACGACGTCAATCGTCAGGCGATGCCCTCCTCCCCTGATCCGGCAGCGCACCAGTGGCTTCGTGCCGTCGCGCGTCGACGCCGCGGCCTCGATCGCGTTCTCGAGCAGGTTGCCGGCGATCCCGACGACATCGATGCCCTTCAATGCGCCGTTCAACGCCGTGAGCCGGCTCTCGTCGTCGATCCGAAGCTCGACCCCCAGCTCGCGGGCGCGGGCGACCTTGCCCAGCAACAAGCCGGAGATGCGGGCGTCGGCGAAGTTGCGAGCGATGAAGCGGGCCGCTTCCTGCTGACCCTCGGTCTCCGCGAAGATGTACTCCTTCGCACGCTCGTAGCGGCCCAGCTGGAGCAGCCCGGCGATCGTGTGGAGCTTGTTCAGCCACTCATGGTTCGACGCGCGCAGGGCCTTGACGAACTGCTGGACGCTCGTGAGCTCCTCCGCCAATCGCTCCACGTCGCTTCGATACCGGAATGTCGCGACCGCGCCGACGATCTCCCCACCAACGCGGATCGGCACGCGGTTGGCGACCAGGAGATGAGCGCCGATCCGCATCGGCTGGTCGTGCTCCGCGATGCCCGTCTCGGTGATGACCGGCAGGCGCGAGTTCGGGATCACCTCCCGCACCGGTCGCCGCAGGACCTCTTCGCCGATGCCCAGCATCTGGCGCGCCTGATCGTTGACCAGCGTGATCCGGCCCTCGCGGTCGATCGCGATGAGACCCTCCCGGATCGAGGACGCGATCGCGACTCGCTCCTCGAGGAGGCGCGCGATCTCGCGCGGCTCGAGGCCGAACATCTGCCGGCGGATACTCCGCGCGAGGATCCACGCGCCGACGAGGGCGGTGGACAGGCCGACGGTGAACGCCAGCAGGACGTCGGACTGGACAGCTCGGAGGAGCTCAATCGGCTGGGGCTCGAGCACACCCACGACCGCCACGCCCACCTGCTCCAGGCCATCGGGCGAGAGGATCGGGACGAACGCTCGCACGGACGGTCCGCGAACGCCCGCAGCGCGCGACAGGTACGCCTGCTGGGCGAGCGCCGGGCCCTCGTCGCCACCCTCGAACACCGTCCCGAGCCGCTCCGGGAGAGCGCTCGAGAACCGGACGCGATCCATGTCGATCACGACGACGTAGTCAACCCTCGCCTCGATCCGCATCCGCTCCGCGATCGGCTGGATGACGGCCGCCCCGTCCGGGCGGCCGACGCTCGACCGGACGTCCTCGACCTGGGCGATCGTGCGGGCGACGGCCATCGCGAGCTGGCCCTGTTGCTCCTGGATCGCGCTCAGCAGCCGGTTGACGAGGATCGCCCCGCCCATCATCCCCGCCACCCCGGAGATCACGAGCGCCAGCGCGGTGATCCGCGTCTGGAGACTGCCGAGCCTGCCGATCATGCACCGATCCCTCGATCCTGACGGATCATCGAAGCAGCGTCCGATATGTTGTGGGCATCAACGCGTGGGCGCAGCACGTGCCCTGCCTCCACTACGCCATGCGACGGCCTCATGTAGAGGCTACTATCCCGTCCGCTAGGCTGATCTTCCAGCGCTACATCGTCAACGGCGTGCGCATCTCCGGTCTCAAATGACCCGCAAGCGGCTCGTGCCCGCCACTGCCAGGCCGGTGAGCACCCACGGATGAGTCA
>JAJYXX010000439.1:4397-5615 GCA_021801545.1 Chloroflexota bacterium
GGCGAGCGTCACACCGAACTTCCTGGCGACCTTCGAGAGCGTGTCGCCGGGCGCGATCACGTACGTCTGCGGGGTCGGCGACGGGATCGGCGTCGGGGCCAGCGATCCACTCGGCTCCAGGCTCGCGCTCGGCGTCGGCTGGACCCCGGCCCCGGTGTCGCCACTCGGACGGATGAGGAGCGGCGGGATGAAGAAGAGGGCAAGTGCGGCGATGATCAGGGCCCCGAATCCGACGGCGACCCGCGGCACATCGGGCATCCCCATTCGCGTCTTCAGGGTCGGGTAGGCCTCGAACCGCTGGGGCCGTTCCCACGAAGGCCCGCGGAGGCTGCGCTCGGCGTGACGGGCGTCGCCGACGCTCGGTCGGCGACTGGCGGGCCGACGCGATCTGCCCGGACCAGGAGCATGGAGAACGGACTCGTCATCGGCGCCACCGTCCGCGGCAATGACACCGGCCCCCACGACGCCACCCCGATCATCGTCGGTCTCGTCGCTGCTCGCGATCCCTCCGATCGCCACCGTGCCCGGCCCGGCCGGGCCGGAGATCCCGGACACAGGGCGCCCGGATACCGGAGGTCGGGCGGGCGGCGCTGGTCGGGCGGGTGGCGCTGGTCGGGCCGGTGGCGCTGGTCGGGCCGGCGGACCGGTATCCGGTCGTCCGGTGGCCCAGGACCCTCCGGGGGCTGCCGACCGCTCGCGACCGGCGAGGAAGGCTGGTGTGTCGGCCAGGCTGCGGGCCTCGGGCGGCAGCGGGGTCACGTCGGCCATGCCGCGGGCCTCGGGCGGCAGCGGGGTCTCCTGTCGAGCGACCGGCTCGGCACCCCGCCCACCGACGCCCGGCCCCTCGACGGACCCGCCGGCCGATCTCTCGGCGGACCCGGCGGCCGACCCGCTGGCCCACGGGGGAGGCGATGCCCAGTCCCGTCGGCGCGGCCGACCCGGCACACGGTCGTCCGTCGTCCGCGAACGGCCGAGGTCGCGCTCGATGTCGCGCTCGCTCGGCTCATCTTCAATCAGGGTCGCCGGGTGAGCCCGCGCAGCCTCGCGGCGCGCCCAATCCTGGAACGTCGGGCAGGCCGGGAATGCCGGAGAGAGGCAGTACGCCTCCTGATGGGCAAGCGCCCTCGGCGCCGGCCGGATCTCCGCATAGCAGCGGTGACGGTGGTCGGGTCGGATCGACCGTTCGTCGCGATCGCCCTCGAAGGCAACGAACGGGCA
>JAJYXX010000393.1 GCA_021801545.1 Chloroflexota bacterium
CGCTTGCCGACGAGACGGCCCTGCATGTCGGTCAGGGCGACGACGAGCGTGTCGACGCGACCGTCCCGGACCATCGCCTCCAGCTCCTGGAGCATCGGATGCTTGCTGGGGTGCTTGGCGTTGCTCATCAATCCTCTCCGGTCTTCTGGCGTGACGTCATGCCGCCCGTCCACCTGGCGCCTGCCCGGACGGCTGGTGGGCGACGCCTGATCACCGATGGGGGAGGGCCGACCGACGATGCCGGCCGGCCCTCCGATGCTACGACGTTGTCATCCGCCCCGTAGGGCGGTCGCGTGCGCAAGCGGTTGTGGTCTCGAGCAGTTGTACGCGAGCGCTCGTGCCAGGCGCTGCCCGTCGTCAGGCCTGCGCCGGACCGCCAAGCTCTTCGGCAGCATGCTCGAACTCGCGCTCGATCTCGGTCAGCTCCGCCTCGCGGCCCATGACCCGGGGGCCCTGGAACCCGCGACGCGCCCAGCCGAAGTAGTAGACGAGCAGGAACGCGACCGTGCCGATCATGAACGGCCACGAGATGTTGCCCGAGGTCGGGAATGAGAAGAGGATCATCAGGACGATGACCCAGAAGAGCGCCAGGGCAGCGACCGGCCGGGACCAGCGCCCGAGGCTCCAGACCCGCTCCTTCAGCCACTCCTGGGTGGTTGCCCCCAGGTAGATCGCGATTCCGTACGCGGCGTACAGGAAGATCGTGCTGATCGCGGTCACGATGACGATCGCGGTGCCACCGCCGACGACGCCGGCCAGGACGGTGAAGACCCAGGCCACGACCGTGATGCCGATCAGGCTGTTGACCGGTGTCCGGTAGCGGTGCGAGACCTTCTTGAGCCAGCCCGAGCTGGGGACCCCGTCGTCGCGGGCGAAGGCGTAGAGCATCCGGCCGGCCGCGGCGACCGACGAGAGCCCGCAGAAGGCCATCGCGATCGCGATGGCGGCGCTCAGTAGCTCGCCGAGCTGGCCGAGGTTGTACTTGAGGATCTCGATGACAGCGACGCCGCCACCGAAGTAGTACTGGCTGGAGCTGGGCAGCGTTGTGTCGTCGAGGGTGGCCGGGAAGAGCGTCGACAGGTTCGGCAGGTGGGTCGTCAGGGCGAACAGGAAGATGAACCCGACGACCGCCGAGACCGCGACCGAGAGGAAGATCCCCCAGGCGCTCGACACACGGGCGCCGACCGTCTCCTCGGCCACGTGGGCCGAGGCGTCATACCCGGTATACGTCCAGTTCGCCTGGAGGAGCGAGAAGAAGAAGGCGAGCACGACCGGGTAGCTGATCGCCGGTCCGTACTGCAGGTTGACGAAGCCGAGGTTGTTGTTCCAGCTGCCGGCCACGTCCTGGGGCTGGATCGCGAACAGGGTGAGTCCCGACTCGTCCGGCTTGCCGGCCAGGAAGACGAGCACGACGATCGCCGCGACCGCGACGATGTGCCACCAGACGCTCACCTGGTTGAGGAGGGCGACGAGGCTGATGCCGGCGATGTTCATCACCAGCTGGATGAGCATGAGGATGCCCATCGTCAGGAGCTGGCCGGTCAGGATCGCGGTGCTGCCCGCCGCCAGGATCACCGTCGTGTTGTCATAGGTGATACCAAGACCTGACAGGATCGGCGTGACGATCGTCGCGTTCAGGAACGCCGCGGCCGCAAAGTTGATCCCGGCCACGATCGCGAACTGGCCGATCAGGTTGAACCAGGCGGTCCACCAGCCCCAGTCCTTGTTCTTCATCTTCGAGGCCCAGTAGTAGAGGCCGCCGGCGGTCGGGTAGGCGGAGGCGATCTCGCCCATCGAGGCCGCGATGAAGAGGACGAAGACGGTGACGAGCGGCCAGCCGATGAGGACGGCCGCCGTGCCCGCCCAGGCGAGGCCGTAGTCATAGAGGATGACGGCGCCGGTGAGGATCGAGATGATCGAGAAGCTGATCGCGAAGTTGCTGAACCCGCCCATCGAGCGGAACAGCTCCTGGGCATAGCCGAGCTTGTGCAGGTCGTGAACGTCCTGCTTGATCTGGTCTTCCCGGGACCGAGGCTGAGTCATCGATTCCTCCACTCTCGAGATGGCTCGCGGGCTCGGACGGTGCCCGCCCTGATCACCAGTCTGCGAGCCGTTCGGCCTCCCTCCGGACCGGAATGGCGAGACTGCGGCGACCGACACGATCGCGATGACGCGGGGATTCGGGGTTTGGGCGGCCGTGATGGCCGTCCGGCACCGGAACGCCGGTGCGGCGGCGGTTCGTCGGTCGCAGACCCTCCTTTCGGTCGGGGCCCGACCCTCGTCGGGGCGCGAGCCGGATTGGGCGCGAGCGCAGGCGCGAGCTCGGGCGCGGGCTCGGGCGCGGGCTCGATCGGCTCCCGGGCCGGACGACCGACGCTGCCTGCCGGGCCATCGCGGAGCGTCATGCCCAAGAGGATGCGGGGACTATACGCGACTGGCGGTGTGCAGGGGAAGTGTTTCCGACGAATGAGGAGGGGTGGGAGTCCGACAGGTCCGGCGTTTGCCTGGTTCGTGGCCGCCCTCTTCGGCCGACCGAGGCGCTGGCCCCAGGTCCGCCGGCTCCCGTTCGTCCGCTCGTCCGCGCCGGTCGGCTGCCCGTCGCTTGGCCCCGCTTGCAGGACGTGAAAGCAACGAACCGGCTGACCGGCTCCGAAGGCTCGGGTCAGTCGGTCTCCCGACACCGGATGCAAGTTCTCGGCACCCGTCGTTACGAGCGGGCGCCGATCCTCATGCTGGTGCAAGAACTCGACCGTCGAGCGACGCGCTGCGTCGGTTGTTTACACTCGGCGCAAGCCGGGTCGGCTTCCTGACAGCGGGCGCAAGGATCTGACAGCGCCCCCGCCCGGTTCGGCCGCCGCCCCCCGCCCGCCCGGCCGCGGCCCGACGCCCGGCCGACCTCAGTAGATCGTCGTCGTCCCGGCCGGGAACTCGAACTCGAAGGTCGTCGGTGGCAGCGGCGCGTCCGGCTCGAGCGTCACGACCCGCGCGTCACGGGTCACCTGCTCGCCGATCAGCTCGACCAGCCGGGTGATCAGCCCGGTTTCGCGGTCGACCGAGACCTCGTAGCGGTGGTCCGGGCGGTCCGCCCAGACCTCGGTGCCGCGCGGGTGATCGCACTCGAGGACGATCGCCTCGCGCCCGGCGACGTTCGCCTCGCCGGTCACGCGGCAGCGGCCGGTCGCCAGGACGTTCTGGCAGAAGCCGGCCGGATGGATGAACGTCTGGGGGAGGGTCTCGGCCGGCAGCGGCGTCACCGGCCGATAGACGGTCGACATCCCCGGCAGATCCGGGTCGTCGAGACCGGCCACAGGTCGGCGAACCGGCCGCGCGGTGCCCAGGCGGTGGGTGGCCGAGTACGTGCGGACGGTCTCGCTGTCGGAGATCCAGACCTCGTAGTTGCCGGCCGTCCCGCGCTTGGGTTCGGTCGTCGTCACCCTCGCCAGGCCCGGATGGCGGAGGAGGGTCTCGATGAGCGTCAGGTGTTCGCCCTCGGCGGTCGCGGCGCGCTCCTCGATGCGGATGCGCAGTGTGTCGAAGCGGAGTTCGGCGTCGCGCATGAACGTGAAGAGCTGCTCGGGTATCGGCAGGCTCGGCGGTAGCGCGACGATCTCCGGCCGCGGCCGGCCGTTCGTCGGTGCGGGGAGCTGCGAGGCACGATCCCAGAGGCGGACGGAGCTCATCGGGCGGGATTGTAGCCGATGGCCAGCGGTGTGGGACGTCCCGGCGGGTGCTGGCGCGGCCGAATCGCCGGCGCCCCGTTCGGCCGCCGCCCCGTTCGGCCGCCGCCCCCGACCCGCCCTTCCGGTTTCGACCTGCGCGCCCGGCTCGGCCCCCGCGCCCAATCCGGCTCGTGCTTGCGGCTCGGCCCCCGCGCCCGGCTCGGCCCCCGCGCCCAATCCGGCTCGTGCTTGCGGCTCGGCCCCCGCGCCCTGGAGGCGTTCTTCATCGAGGAACAAAGTCGCCCAAGCGACCGTCGCGCGGACACCTCTGGAGACGGATGGTCGTCCAGCAAGAACGAATCGGCCGAATCGGGCTCGCTGGGGGCAATCCAGGAGCCCGACCGGACCCGGTACCAGCCGTTTGTTCTTCCCTGCAGGACGCCACCCACCGTGAGGTGCGCCGGCGGGCCGGTACGCGGCGGGCCGGCGAAGCCCTCGCTAGACTGGTCGAGACGGAACCGAGCCTCCGGCGCCACGTTCCCGGCCCGGACCACGGTCCGCCGACCTGCCCGCCCGGCGCGCACACAGGAGCCTCCGTCATGGCCGCCATCGCCCCGCCCACCCCCCGCCCCGGCTTCCGCATCGAGACGGACCCGCTCGGCCCGCTCGAGGTCCCCGACGACGCCTACTACGGCGTCCAGACCGCCCGGGCGATCCACAACTTCCCGATCTCCGGGATGCGCCCCCACCCTGCCCTCGTGCGGGCGATCGTCCAGGTGAAGAAGGCTGCGGCCCGGGCGAACATGGCCACCGGCCGCCTGCCCGCTTCGATCGGGAACGCAATCGTCGACGCCGCCGACGAGATCCTCTCGACGGCCGGGCCGGTCCAGCCGGGCGAGGTCTCACCCGAGGTCGAGGAGCTCGAGCCGGGCCGTCCGACCGACCCGATGGGCCGGGCGTTCGCCGCCGCCGCCCGGGCGAAGGGCGAGGAGCTCGTCGCGAACTTCCGGGTCGACCCGTTCCAGGCCGGCGCCGGCACCTCGCACAACATGAACGCCAACGAGGTCCTCGCCAACCGGGCGATCGAGATCCTCCACGCCCAGAGGATCGGCAGTGGCCGGCGCGGCGACTACAGCGTCGTCAGCCCGAACGACCACGCGAACATGGCCCAGTCGACGAACGACGTCTTCCCGACTTCGATGCGGATCGCCACGCTCGACCTCATCCGCGACTTCCGGCCCGCGATGGAGGAGCTGATCGCTGCCTTCGACGCCAAGGCGGTCGAGTTCGACGACATCGTGAAGGCGGGTCGGACCCACATGCAGGACGCGGTCCCGATCCGCCTCGGCCAGGAGTTCAAGGCGTACGCGATCACCCTCCGCCGCGGTCTCGACCGCCTGCTGGTGGCCGCCGACTCGATCAAGGAGCAGAACATCGGGGCGACCGCGGTCGGGACCGGCCTGAACGCCGAGCCCGAGTACATCCGGCTCGTCGTCCGCTTCCTGTCCGAGCAGACCGGCCACGAGCTCCGGACGGCCGAGCACCTCGTCCAGGCGACCCAGTCGATGCGCCCGATGCTCGAGGTGAGCGCGGCGCTGCGCGGGATCGCGGTCGACCTGGTGAAGATCAGCGAGGACCTGCGGATCATGTCCTCGGGGCCGATGACCGGCTTCGCCGAGATTACCCTGCCGGCCGTCCAGCCGGGCTCCTCGATCATGCCCGGCAAGGTGAACCCGGTCATGGCGGAGTGCCTCTCGATGGTCTGCTTCCACGTCATCGGCAACGACACCGCGGTCTCCTGGGCCGCCGCCGCGGGGCAGCTCGAGCTGAACGTCATGATGCCGATGATCGCCCACGACACGCTCGAATCACTGACGATTCTGCGCACCATGTGCCGTGCCTTCGCCGAGTTCGCGGTCACGGGCATCCGGGCCAACCGCGAGCGGGCGCAG
>JAJYXX010000263.1 GCA_021801545.1 Chloroflexota bacterium
GTCGATGCCCGTGGAAGACATCGGTCATGAGCTCCGAGAGGTGGCTCTTCGCGGGCGAGAAGTCGGTCGTCGGGACGAGCGTATCGGTCATATCGGTCATGCTAGGCCACATTGGTCTGATTGGTCACCTTTCAGGGGCGCGGTGCCTGACAAGCAGGCCCGCCGCTGGCTGCGGCCGTCGGTGACGATGACGTGGGCGTGGTGGAAGAGGCGGTCGACCGTGGCGGTGGCGAGGCGCTTCGGCAGGATCGTGTCGAAGCGCGCCGGGTGAAGGTTCGAGGTCACGATCAGCGAGCGCTTCTCGTAGGCGGCATCGACCAGGCGGTACAGGGCTTCGGCCTGGTTGGCGCCGGCGGGAAGAGGCCGATGTCAACACCATGCTAGTGTTACGCGAAGGTCATCCGTGGCGCACCGCGCCCGTTACGCGGTTCCTCTTGGGACACCAATATGCCGGCTGGCTACCTGGACACGATCCTTGGTGACGACCCACCTATCTGGACCGTCGGGTCGAGCGACACGCGCGGGATTTCAGCTGGAGTGTGGTATCAGACGTGGATTCGCTTCAGCACCGGCTACGGTGAGACGCCCACAGACACTGCAGCTGTTTCGTATCAGCGGGGCCACCGGGATCCTTCATGGTGTGGCGACCCATTCTGCATTTACGCAGACGACACCGTCTACGTAATCCCGAAATGGCAGCAGTCAGTCCCCGGGGGCAAGAGTTGGAACTGGCCGTGAGTCCGGTCAGAAGGTCGATGAGCGCCGCACGCGTGGCGGCGCTCATCGTCGTCGTGCTCCTCGCCATAGGCCTGGTCGGCTACCTGCAAGCGATTGGCGAGGCTGAGGCCTTGGGCGTGGGAGCGGGCGGGGTAAGGGATCAGGAAGCACTCGACCTCGCAAGGGAGCACTGGGACAACCCCGTCCTCCGCCTCTTGACGCTTGAGCGGGTCATCGTCGCGTACGGGACCGAGAGCATCGGTGGCTGCAGACGCGTAGATGTCGCTGCAATCTCGTTCTTCGGGGTAGCACTCGACAGGGTACGGGTCGGGTGCGATAACTCGGTGATGAGCCTAGGCGCCTGAACTGCGGCGAGGGCCTCCGATCTTGGTCTAGGCGATCAGGGAGGCCAACCTCAGCCGATCGCCGGTTCGCCCGAGGGAGAGAGCCCGCCTGGGCGCGCTGCCTGACCCGCCGTCGTCAGGAAGCCGGGTCGAGCGGCTTGACCCCGCGCCCTTCGATCGCTTCGGTGAGACGGTGCGATGTGCTTTCGGTCACGATCACGTGCGCATGGTGGAGGAGGTCCGTCACGAGGCCTGCCGGAACTCCTCGTAGCGGCGGGCGAGCCGATCAGGATCCGGAAGGTCGATCCGGCGGGTCGGCAGGTGGATCCGCTGGCCGTGGATCTGCTGGAGCCCGACGACGAGCATCGGCCCGTCGGTCTCGGCGAGGACGGACGGGCGGACCTCGATGACGTAGTCGGGCCGGACCGCGAAGAAGAACCCGTCGAATGCGGCATGGTGGAGCTTGCAGAGCGCGAGCCCGTTGCTCACGAGAGGCTCGCCCTCCGGGTCGCGATCGGGCGTGATGTGGGCGGCGTCGAGCAGCTCGCGGTGGCGCAAGCGCCACTCCGATCCAAACGACTCATCAGCGGCGCGAAGGATTCGCTTCGCCTGTCGTATCGCGGCCTCGGTCTCCTTCGGCGTCACGATGATCGCCTGGTAGTGGACCTTGTCCTTGACGCTGAGCAGTCGTGCAGGTCATTCCTGACTCGCGAGCCTTCAGGCTGCGCCTTCGCGAGAAGGTCTACGGCTTGCGCATGATCCTCAGCCCTGGACATCTCGCCGAGGCGGACGCAGCAGATGACGTCCGCGGCCGCGATTCCGCCAAGGACCGCTACAGCCGCGGCGACACCGCGAAGCGGGAGCACGGGATCGTCGGGCTCTCCGTAGACGAGCTCGGCGACGGAGACGAAGGCGCGCGCGGCAAGGAGACGAGCCTGGGCTTCGTTCCGACCACACCTCGCGGTCCGACCTGTTCCACGCGTCATGCCGACCGCCGTCGGCTCGTGCGAACCAGGGTCTCGATCGAAGCCCCGACGAGGTGGATGCTCTCGCGGCGCCACGCGTCGACGAGCGGATCGCCAGCCGCCACGTGGTCCGCAAACCGAGAGCGATCCACGTCGAAGATCTGGCAGCGGTTGCCGGTCGACTCGAGCACCCAGGAGTGGAGGGAGTCGAGCTGCGCCTCCCACGCGTCGTCCGGTGCGGCGTCGGCGCGGACGATCAGCACATCGATGTCGGATCGATCGTCTCCGTCGCCTCGGGCCGCGGATCCAAAGAGGGAGGCGTGGATCGGCGCGATGGGCCACCCGCCGATGAGCTCACGAAGGCGGTCGAACAGCGTGGCTCGCAGCCCGACGAGGGCCTCGATCGCCGGCCAGGCGAGGTGGGCGCGGTTTCCGACGTACAGGGTCGACCCGGCATGCTCGTCGGCGATCGCGATCCCCTGGGCAACGAGGCGGTTCAGGACGAGCCGGACGCCGCGGTCGCTTCCCGCTCGGGCGAGTCGATACACCTCGCGGCCGGACAGGGGCTTCGTCGTCCCGGCCAGGGCCTCGAGCACGGGGGCGTCTAGGGTGGGGATGACGCCGCGTACGGGATGGGAGACGTTCATGGCGTGATACTAGACTTCTCACGTGAGAAGTCAAGTTCCAATGTGGGAAGTGAAGTACCACCGCCTCGGTTGTCGCGATGCTGGGGATCGGTGCCGCGGTAGGCGTAGCGAAGGGTGCCCCGATCGCGATCGAAGCTGTCGGCGTAGGGACCACGCACGACGGTCGTAATCGAGATCGGGAGCTCGCAGGCGGCCGGCTTCCAGATCCCCGACGGACCGATGAGCGGGATCCGCCGGTTTCCCAGCCGGAAGCCCTCGAGCAGGATTCGCGCGAGCGCCTCGCCGTGCTCGGCGCGCTGGTCGGTCAGCCAGTCGAACGCCGCGAGCCTGATCTGCCGGTCGGCCTCACCGAACACTTGCGCAGCATAGGCCCTGTAGGGACGGATCACTCGAGTTGCGAGGATTCCACCACTCGGATCTCGGGCACCGACTCGGCGCCCGCGAACAGGACGACCAAGTTGTGGCCGGGGCTTCGGGCCGACGGGACGATGATGCCCTCAAGGTGCAGAAATGAAGCGGCTGCACCAACCGCCTGACAGGCGCCGTAGTCGTCACCGGCGAGGGCCTTCTCGTCCACGCCGAGGCCTGCCAGAAGCAGGGGGTCGGTGAGATCGACGGCACTTCGAAGTGAGATCTCGAGGCGATGGAGAGATCGCCTTGAGCGTGGTCGTATGGGCCGGCTGGCAATCAGGTGGTCGCCTTCCGCTATTGCCGTCCTTTCGTCCAGGCTCGTGTACAGAGCCTCAACGCCAGGCGGGTTCCAGCGTGCGCCCCGAACGTTTTCGCTTGTCTGGTGGGTTGTCCGCGATGGTATGCCGCCGCACTTCCCCCGACCACGGTGGGGCGTCGAGCGCCGCCAACCTGTCCAGGATGTCGGGGTCCGGAGCTGGCCGATCCACGGCGTCAGACGTACGCCCCACTCTTCAGCTGTTCTATGAGCGCGAGGACGGCGTCGATGTCGCCCTCCTTGATCCGCTGCGCAGGCGTGGCACCGTGAAGCAGCCGGTGACGCGAGAAGAGCCACAGGCGGGCGTCGTCTGGCTCGTAGAACTCGGCGAGCTCAGTGGCCAACCATTCAAGGGTCAACAGCCGATTGAGATGGGTCGGCTGTGGGTCGACGCGGCCCTGCTGCCATCTCGAGACTGTCTGAGGAGTGGCGCCAACAAGCTCCGCGACCTCACGACCGCGGATACCCGCCTTGTCCTTGATCGAGTGGAGCTTGGCCGCCACAGCACCGGGCATGCGTTCTCCTCTACTTGATCGACGGGGGTCTCGGTCGCTGGCAGACCGACACGAGGTGCACTTTTACATGAACATTACCATGAACAGTACCGTTCGCCGGAAGCGGCGTCAAGCGATCGGCCGATGTTCGTCGCCCGCCATGATGGCGCGCGCGCGACGGGTCGGTCCTCAGCTGCGTTGCGGGCCCGGAGGGTCAAGGTGGTCCTGCGTTAGCCGATCATTCGCCCCCTGGGTGGGTCCAGTTCACGCTATCACTCGCAGGGTTGTCATTTCGAGCCACCCACGTGACGCGATCGGCGAGATCCGATCGTCCCGCCCGGCTGAGACTCTCGCGCTCGAGATCGATGACCCACCCCTCACCGGCCGTCCCGAGCTGGCGGGTCTGGAAGTCCCTGAGAGCGGCGATCGGGCCCCCGGTGAGACCGACCGAGATGCGCCGAGGAGCACGATCGCGAGCCCCCGGAGCCGGCACGACGACATCGTCGGTCGCGAGGCGGCGCGGCCGGGCGGCGACGAGGCTGGTCGTCCCGTATGTCGCCAGCGCCTCGCCGATCCGGTGGCTGGGACCCATCGCGGCCAATACGACCGGCTTGAGGTCGCGCTGGTAGTGAGGGAGCGGCTTGTAGCCATCGATCCACTCCAGGCCCGACTCGTCGAGGATCGCGCTCACGCTCTGCAGCTTCCGCTCGATGGACCCGGTCGTCCTGGCCGGAAGAAGGGCCCCTGAGCTGGCGAACGGCATCGGCCTTCGAGAATCGCTCTCCCCGAAGCTCCATGCGCAGCATGTCGGCGTAGCCGGAGACCGTCGGTCCTCGCCCGACTCTGTTCATCGGCACGGCGTCACTCCGTGGAGGGACTCGACGAGGGTCAGCGGAGTGGGGATGACAACGGCGTCATGCTGGGACAGTCGAGTCGCCGAGGCCTCGCAGTGCCGCGAGCTTGATCTCCGAATCCGGTCGCAGCGGCGTGGTCGGGTGGCAGGTGAAATACAGGATCTGGTGGCGGTTCGCGAGCTCCTCGATCGAGCGCGCGGCTCGTTCGGCCCGCTCGGGATCGAAGTTGACGAGAACGTCGTCCATGACGATCGGAAGGGCCTCGCCACCCTGCGCGAAGTGCTCCACCAAGCCGAATCGCATGGCGAGGTAGAGCTGCTCGGCGGTCCCGCGCGACAAGCCGGTGAGCGGGACCAGCGTGCCATCGCGATGCTCGACGCCTTCGATCTGGCGCCCGATCGGGGCCACGATGCGCTCGTAGCGTCCGGCGGTCCAGTCGCGGAAGTATCGCTCCGCCATCGAGACGACGGCCGGCCTGTGCTCGCGCTCGTATGCCTGTCGTGCGTTGGCGACCATCTCAGCAGCGATCGCGAGAACGGCCCAGTGTTCGGCCACCGACTCCAGCCGCGCCTGGAGATCGCTCCGGCGCTGCCGCTTCTGCGTGGCTTCCACGTCACGCTCCATCGACGCACGGCGGTCCCGAACCGCGCCGGACTCCTCAAGCAAGGTCGACCGCCGCGCGTCCAGATCGCCGATCTCCCTGGCGACGTCCTGAGCATGCCCGTGCACCGCGTCGATATCGGCTATCTCGGCGAGCGCCGCCTCGAGCGTGGCGAGGGCCTCCCCCGGACCGGAAAGGGCGGTGAGTGCCGCGCGTGCCGAGCCGATGACCCCGTCCAGTCGCGCTGCCTCCGAGCTTCGCTCCACTTCCAGGCGAAGCGATGGCGCGTCCGGTACACCCAGCTCGTCAAGCAGCGCCTGAACCTCCTCCTCGCGGGTCATGGCAGCCGCCCGCGCTTTCTCCGCCTGCTGCTCGAGCTCCGCGATCTCGCCGGCGAGCGTCCCGCGGCGGTCATTGAGCCGAACGGTTTCCTCGAGTCGCCGGGCCAGCTCGCGCACGATGTCAGCCGATGAGCGACCGCCCCTGCCATCCTCAAGCAGATCGGCTGACTCGTCGACAAGGCGTTCGAACGCTTCCCGCGCCGCTGCCAGCGCACCGAACTGCTCCCGGAAAGACGAGGCGCTCGCAAGCCGAGCCTTTGCCGTCGTCACCGCGTCCACCACGCGCGCCGCCGATTCCCGGTCCAGATCCGTCTCCAGGCCGTGCTCCTCGAGCCATCGTGCCCACTCGGTGCGGGCCACCTGTCGCCGCGTCTCCGAGCTCTCGACCTCTGCCCCGAGACGCTCCTCGCGCTCCTCCAGGTTCGCCACACCCCGTGCGTGGAGCTCCCGCTGTTCGAGAAGGCCGCTGCGGCGACCCTCCAACTCCCGATCGCGCACGAGATCGCGGCGGAACACATCGAGTTCGCCCACGTTCTGATCGAGGCCAATCGCCGCGAGTTCGGTGGCCAGACGGCCCTCCAGCTCGACGGTCTGCGCGGTTGCCCGCTCGAAGCGCTCGCGCTCATCGGCAAGCCGGGCCACGACAAGCCGCTCGTCGTCGAGCGTCCGCTCCGTCACCTGCAGCTCGGCCAACCCAGCTGACCCTGGCATTCCCAACTCCTCGAGGAGGGGCGTAGCGAGTGCCCGTTCTGACCCAGCCTGGAAGGCGGGGCCAGCCGACGTCCGGTCGACTTCCCCTCGCCCCCGCACGGCCCATGCAACGAGACCGGCTGCGGCGAGCGCAACGAGCAAGATCGCGACCGCGAGCACCGGCGGGGCCCCGGCCGCGATCACCACCGCGCCCCCGAGCACGCCGGCCCCGGCGATAGCGAGCATCGGCCAGCTCCCGACGGGCCGGGCAGCCCGGGACCCAGCAAGGGACGTGAGCACCTGCTCACGCTCGAGCAGCGACCGGGCTTCCGCGGCCATCCTGAGACGGTCCGCGAGGGACGGACCGGACGCAACGTCCTCGGCCGGTGGCTCACCGGCCGGCCTCGTCGCCTCGAGGCGGACGCGAAGGTTGTCGATCGACTGCAGAGCCGCCTCCCGATCGGACACCGACCCGCGAGTACCCAGGTCCTCGTCGATCTCCTCGATCCGAGCCTTCACGGCTTCGAGTGCGCGCCGGGTATCTTCGAGCTCGGTCCGGTTCGTTTCCAGGCGGCCCGTGGCCGCGGTGACGGCACCGTCCACGCCTTCGAGGAGCGTCCGGAACCGCCCGGAGATCGCCGTCTGGACCGCGATCGAGTCGTCGAATGCCGCGACGCGTTCCTCCGTCCACGCCGGGCCGAGCCGCTCGAGGGCGGCGTCGAGCTCCGCGCGCGCCCGCTGGTGGTCCCGGCCCAAGCGCGCCAGCTCCCCGGACCGGGCGCGATCCTCGGCCCCTGCAGCGACGAGGCTCTCGATCTCGTCGCGCCTGGCGAGCAACCGTTCGTCGATGTGGAGCGCCGCCATCTGCTCGACGGCATCCTGGTGGCGCGTGGCCACCTCTTTGTGCGTCTCCTCCGCCGCCTGTTGGTTCGTGTCGAGGACGCCGTACCGCTCCAGTGCGTTAGTCGGCAGGCTCAGCACGGCCCCGATCGCTGCGCGGTCTGCTCGCGCGGCCCCAAGCTCTAGCCATGTCGGCCAAGCCGCGATCAGCCGCTCGAGCGCGCGACTGTCGGCCTGCCGGGCCGCGAGATCGATGTCGAGCGTGTCGAGCTCCGCTTGGATCTCGACGAGGCGCTCGCCATCGGCCGCGTAGGCGGCGGGGAGGTCGAGCCGTCGCAACTCGGAATCGACTTCGTCGAGCTCGCGTAGGAGCTCGTTCGCAACCGGGTTGTGTCCGCCGGGCTTGAAGAGGCCATCGCGCTCGGCCTTGAGCTGCGCCTCGACATCCAGCGCTCCGCCGAGCCCGAGGCCGGCCCCATAGATGCGGGCGGCCACCTCTTCGTCGGTGAGCCGCCGGAACTCAGTGAGTTCGCCGAGCCCGAAGGCGAAGATGCTCCGGTAGACGGTCTTCTCGACACCCCGCAGGAGGTTCGGGAGCACCTCTCCGCCGAGGTCAGCGCGAGATGCGTCGAGCACCCGGAGCTGGCCTGCTCCGCCGCGGTCACCGTAGCGCTCGACCCGGAAGGAACGGCCGTCCGTCATCTCGAGATCGAGCCAGCCGCCACGGCGACCCCCTGCGAGCGCGCGGTACTCGTTCGTCTCGAACCCGAAGAGGATGGCCCGAACGAAGGCGAGGAGCGTGCTCTTGCCGGCCTCGTTCTCGCCGCTGACAAGCGTCAGCCTGGAACTCGGGGTAAGGCGGTAGCCGTTGAGGAGGCCGAAGCCATCGACGGCAAGCTCCGTGATGCGCATCGTCAGCCCTCCCCCGCCAGGCGGTCGGCGAGGATCGATTCGGCCTCGGCAACGAACTGGCCAAGCCGCTCGCGATCGGGGCGCGCGTCCCGCAGGTACCGGCGGGCCCGCTCGTGCGTGTACAGACTGTCGAGCATCGCAGAGAGCTGGTCCGGCTCCATCGGCGATGTGCCAGCAGGTTCCGTCGGGGGTGACGCGGGGGGCGGATCAGCGGAGGCGAGCGCGGCCTGGGTCGCGTCGAACCGTCTCAGCAAGCCGCCCAGGAAATCGTCGGCGAGTCGTCGGCTCGCGAGATCGACTTCGGCCGCCGTCTCGTCCCGTAGCGACTCGATCCAGGCGAACGGGACACTCTCGCCGAGCCGCTCTCGCGCAACGTCGCGAGCCTGGTCAAGGAGCCCGGGGCGGCGAAGAGATCGGTGGAGGGGTCCCCGCCCGGTGAGCGCGAGACGGACCACAACCGAACGGTCGGCGGCGACTCGGGCATCATCTGCCGCACGGGCGATCGCCTCCACGAGATCATCCTCAGTCGCGAGCCCCTCGATCGGGACGCGGATGAGTTGCCACCGGACGGTGTCCGCGACACGGAACTCCGGGTGGATCCCGCCCGCCGCGTCCACGCTCACCACATAGCAGCCCCGGGGCTCGGTTTCGCCCGGATCGCGTCCCTGCGGGTTCCCGCAATAGACGGCGGTGGGGCGGTCTGAGAGGAGAACCCGGTGGCGGTGGATGTGCCCGAGGGCCCAGTAGTCCATGTCGGCCGCGCGGAGATCACCGAGCGTGCACGGCGCATAGTTCGGGACGCCCTCGATCCCACCAACGTTGGCGTGAAGAAGCCCCACCGCGAAGGGGGTGTCGGGATCACGGCGGAACCTGGCGGCAAGGTTCGTCGTGACGTCGCGCACCCGATAGCTGATGCCATAGACGCGGGCGATCTCCTCGCCATCGCGGGTGATCGGCATCGAAGTCACGTGGTGGGAGTCAAAGCGATGGGCGAGCTCCGGCCACCGGACCGACGGCTCCCAGCCGGAAAGGGGGTCGTGGTTGCCCGTCACGACAAACGAGGGGATGCCCGCTTGGGCCATTGCGTCGAGCCCGTCGCGGAAGACGATCTGGCCGCGAAGCGTCCGGTTTGCCTGCTCGAAGACATCGCCTGCGACGACGACGAAGTCGACCGGCTCCTCGACGGCGATCCGCACAATCTCGCGCCACGAGCGGATCGTTGCCTCGCGGAGCAACTCGGCGACCGCGGGGGGCGCCTCCGTCGAGAGCCCGACGAACGCGCTGTCGAGGTGAAGGTCGTCGGTATGGAGGAACCTCAGCGGGCTCTCGCGTCGGCTACTGGCTGGCACCACGGCCCCCTCCCTCTGCGCCGAACCGTGGCGCCCAGGCCGCTGAAGACCCGTCGCGCGCACTATCCCGCCAGGTCGATTCGCGACCTTCGAGCCGCTCACGCGCACATCCTACTCAACTGTCGTGCCAGCTCACATGGCACACGGCGCCGTCAATCAGCTCGAAAATCGTCTCCCAATCCTTCGACAGCACTTGCCTCACCCCTCCCATCGGGGCGCCCGAGGCGCCAGTCTCCCGAGGCGCAGCTCAAGGACATGCGCTGTGACTTCCAATTCGACGATGCAGATCAGCCACGGCACGATCGTCCGGCAGAGCGTGCACATGTCGGTCCAGCAAGGCGATATCGCCGTGGCAGCGCTGAAGCGCGAGCGCCGGTTGCGTTGCCGCCGGTCGAGCATCCACGCGCAGCACGCCGGAACGTGGCCGATCGCCAACAAGCGAGCCGGCAGGGGCTGCATTGCCGGCGGCGGACCTGCGGAGCCGCCTACTTCCCCTGCTTGTTCCAGGGCGGCTTGGTGCGCTTGACCACGCGCTCCTCCTTCGCGCGAGCGTCGTCGATGCTGGGCATCTGCTCAATCTCAACCTTCGCACCCGGGATGGGGTCTTTCCCTCCAGGAAGGTGCTCCTGGAGTCTCGCGCGGACGCGACCGCGCTGAGCGACGCCGGTGTAGTTGTTCCTGCCGCCACCCGTGAAGATCTTGTAGACGACTGGCTTGTCGTCTGGAAGCTTCCCGATACCTGCGTTGTTGAACGCCGCTGTCCTCTTGCCCATTCGGACCCTCCTTCGGGGAACGCCCACCCTTCAGTGTGACAGGCGCGGAAGGTCCCCCGGTCGCTACCTTCTGGTGCCGATGCGTTGCTCCGGGGTCCGTCCTGCCTCGAAGCCTATGCCGGACGAATGCCAGCTAGGTTGTCACGGCGGAGACCGATGCCCTCCGAAACTCGGCGACGACCTCGCCGCTGCACGTCGTCGCTCGCCCAAGCGTCGAGTCGGGGCGTCACGCCGCCGCCCACCCCTCCGACAGCACCTCCGCCTGCTCGAGGACCGTCAGCGTCGCCTTCTCCTGCTTGTCGGGCGGGTAGCCGTGCTTACGAAGGATGCGCTTGACGAGGACGCGCAGGTGGGCGCGGACGTTCTCGCGGACCGTCCAGTCGATCGTGACGTTGGCGCGGACGGACTCGGCCAGTTCGCGGGCGATCGCCCGCAGCTCCGGCTCGCCCAGCACCGCGACCGCGCTGTCGTTCGTCTCGAGGGCGTCGTAGAAGGCGATCTCGTCCTCGGACAGACCCAACGCCTCGCCGCGCGCATCGGCCGCCCGCATCTCGCGCGCGAGCTCGATGAGCTCCTCGATGACCTGCGCCGTCTCGATCGCCCGGTTCTGGTACTTGCGCAGGGCGTGCTCCAACAGCTCGGTGAACGAGCGTGCCTCCACGACGTTCCGCCGTGAGCGGGTCCTGATCTCGCCCTTCAGGAGCTTCTCGAGGAGCTCGACCGCGAGGTTTCGCTGGGGCATCCCGCGGACCTCGGCGAGGAACTCGTCGGAGAGGATCGAGATGTCGGGCTTCTTGAGCCCGGCCGCGGCGAAGATGTCGATGACCTCGCCTGACGCGACCGCCCGACTGACGATCTGGCGGATCGCGTGGTCGAGGTCCTCGTCGGTTCGGCGTTCGCCGGGCGCGCTCTTCGCGAGGACCGCGCGCACCGCCTGGAAGAACCCGACGTCGTCGCGAATCCGAAGCGCCTCGTCGGCCGGGACGGCGAGAGCAAAGGCCTTCGACAGCTCGGTCACCGACCGCAGGAGCCGATCCTTCCCGTCCTCGAGCGCGAGGATGTGCTCCTGGGCGGCCGGCAACAGCGACAGCCGCTCCCCTGCCGTCCTGCTCACCCATCGCGACCAATCGAAGCCGTGGAAGAGCCCGAGGCAGACCTCGTACTTCTCGACCATGAGCGCGACCGCCTCGGCCTGGTCGATCGCCGTCTTCCCGGTGCCGCCGCTCTCGGTGTACGTCGCAAGCGCGCGCCGAAGCTCGTCCGCCAAACCCAGGTAGTCGACGACCAACCCGCCCGGCTTGTCCCGGAAGACCCGGTTCACCCGGGCGATCGTCTGCATCAGGCCGTGCCCGCGCATCGGCTTGTCCACGTACATCGTGTGGAGGCTCGGCGCGTCGAAGCCGGTGAGCCACATGTCCCGGACGATGACGATCCGGAACGGGTCCGCGGGATCGCGGAAGCGCCCGGCGAGCGCCTCGCGACGCGCCTTGTTCCGGATGTGGGGCTGCCAGTCGAGCGGATCCGAGGCCGAACCCGTCATGACGACCTTGAGGACGCCGGCGTCGTCGGTCGCGGCGGTCCACTCCGGCCGGAGCGCGGCGATCTCGCGGTAGAGCTCGACCGCGATCCGCCGGCTCATCGTGACGACCATCGCCTTGCCGTCCATCGCGGCAAGCCGGTCCTCGAAGTGATCGACGAGGTCGCGGGCGACGAGCCGGAGGCGGTGTTCGGAGCCGACGACCGCCTCGAGCTGCGCCCAGCGCGTCTTGAGCCGCTCCTTGCGCTCGATCTCCTCGCCCTCGGTCGCCTCCTCGAAGTCCGGGTCGATACGCGGGCGTTCGGACTCGAGCAATTCGAGCTTCGCGAGCCGGCTCTCGTAGAAGATCGGGACGGTCGCCCCGTCGGTGACGGCGCGGGCGATGTCGTAGACGCTGATGTACTCGCCGAAGACGGCGCGCGTGTTCGCGTCGGCCTGCTCGATCGGGGTGCCGGTGAAGCCGATGAACGAGGCGTGCGGCAGCGCGTCGCGCATGTGCCGGGCGAACCCGTCGATGAAGTCGTACTGGCTCCGGTGGGCCTCGTCGGCGATGACGACGATGTTCCGACGGCCCGAGAGGACCGGGTGCCGGTCGCCGGTCTCGCCAGGGAAGAACTTCTGGATCGTCGTGAAGACGACCCCGCCGGCGCCGACCCGGAGCTTCGAGCGGAGGTCGGCCCGATCCCGGGCCTGGACCGGCTCCTGGCGAAGGAGGTCGCTGCAGCGGGCGAAGGTCCCGAAGAGCTGGTCATCGAGGTCGTTGCGGTCGGTGAGGACGACGATCGTCGGGTTCTCCATCGCGGGCTCGAGGATGACCCGCCCGGCATAGAAGGCCATCGTCAGGCTCTTGCCGGAGCCCTGGGTGTGCCAGACGACGCCAACACGGCGGTCGCCGGGCTCCCCGCCGGGCTGCTCACCCGAGCCGTATCGGCCGGCGACCTCGCCGATCCGTCGCTCCCGCGCGGCACGCAGCGTCTCCTCGACCGCGACGTTCACGGCGTGGAACTGATGGTAGCCCGCGATCTTCTTCGCGAGCTCGCCGCCGCCGAAGTCCTCGAAGACGACGAAGTGGCGCATGAGGTCGAGGAACCGGCGCCGTTCGAACACGCCCTCGAAGACGACCTGGAGCTCGGTCAGGCTCAGCGGGGCGTCCTCGCGGCCACCGATCGTCCGCCACGGCTTGAACCACTCGCGGCCCGCGCCGACGGCCCCGATGCGCGCCTGTGTCCCGTCCGAGGCGACGAGCGCGGCGTTGTACGTGAAGAGTCTCGGGATCTGCGCCTGGTACGTCTCGAGCTGACGGAACGCGGACCAGACGGTCGCGTTTTCGTCGGCGGGGTTCTTGAGCTCGATGGCCGCGAGCGGAAGGCCGTTCACGAAGAGGACCACGTCGGGTCGGCGGGTGTGCTGACCCTCGGCCACGGTGAACTGGTTCACCGCGAGCCAGTCGTTCGCCTCCGGGTCGTCGAAGTCGACGACCCGGACCTGCGCGCCGGCGATCGAGCCATCCGCGCGGCGGTGCTCCACGGTCACGCCATCGACGAGCATCCGGTGGAGGGCGTGGTTGCGCTCGAGCAGCGAGGGTGCGTCGGTCCGGGTCAGCTTGCGGAACGCGTCGTCGAGCGCTTCGGGCGGCACCGCGGGGTTGAGGCCCACGAGCGCCTGACGGAGCCGCCCCTCGAGAACGACGTCGCGATAGCTGGGATCGGTCCTCTCGGCCGCTGGTTCACCGACCGCGATATCTGGCCCGTGGAGCACCGAGTACCCGAGCGCCTCGAGCCAGGCGAGCGAGGCGTCCTCGACGACCGACTCGGTGAAGTCGGCCGTCATCGCTCGTCTTCCGCGTGCCACAGGGTCATCGGATCCTCGGCGACACGCCGACCCCGTGTGCTTCTGGGAGGCTTGGGGAACCGTGGCCCCGGACCGTACTCCACCGCCGGCCCGCGCTGCTGTGGCGACGTCTTGACGAGGATCCCGCGCCGAATCAGGTCGTCGAGCAGGTTGTTCGCCGGGTGAACGGTCAGGTCGAAGAGGTTCTGCACGGTTCGGTTCGTGACCTTGCCGTACTCGCGGACGTGGGCGATCACCTTCCGATCGGTCTCAGCGGCCGTGCGCTGCTGGTAGGTGACCGCGGGACCGAGGGCGGCGAGGGCGCTCCCGCCGAGCCTGTAGCCCTGCGATCCGCTGCGACGCCCCCGCGTTGGCTCGACCATCGCCGGCGGGTCCACGGCCAGCCGCCGGAGGATCGTTTCGGCCTCTGTGGGACCTCGCTGCAGGATGGGAGCGATCTCGGGAGCGGTGACAGTTCGGTGGGAGCAGAGGTGGAAAAGGATGAGCAGCGCATCGGTGTCGTCTCGCTCGACGGACGGCAGCTGGGCGACATAGCGGGCAATGTGGGTGTTCGGTGCGCCCCCGACCAGCCGCACTGCCACCTGGTCGGCGGATGCTTCGATGATGGGAACTCCTCGGCCGGCTCGGATCATCGCAACGTACATCCGGTCGACGCCCCGGCCGTATTCCTCGCCGAAGCCCAGGATCCGCGCCGCGTTCGCGAGCGCGCGGTTTCGCGGCATTGGCGGGTGGGTGAGGATGTTCTCGGGCGTCACGCCGGAGACGAGCGGCCCGGGCGAGGTGACGCTCAGGACGGCCGGCGAGTGCTCGACGACGACAGGCCCCCGCAGCTGATGGTCCCGATGGACGATCCCGTTCGCGATCGACTCGCGAACGGCGAGCTCGGGGAAGTCCTGGAGCTGAATCTGCTGCCCATCAGGAAGCGTGAGCGGCGTGCTGTTCAGCCGCGCACGCACCACCTCCATGACACGTGGGAAGGCGATCACCAGTGGGGTTTCGAGACGCTCGGACGCCGTCGGCTCGCCGCCCGGCGTGGGCCGGAACTGATAGGCGATTCGTGGATTTCCGGTTGCGGCCGCCGTCAGCAGGAACTCGCCGGCGTGGTTAAGCATCCCGTCCTCGAGCAGGCCGAGCAGGCGCAGGAGGTCGAGGTCACTGCGTTGAGCATGCTCCCGACGCTCGTCCGGCAGGCCGGCCAAGGTCGCCCTGAGTGTTGCCATCGCGAGAGGCGAGACCTCATCGGGCCGGCGATCCGAGCGCTTTGCGGACCAGTCCACGCCGAGGCGGTCTTCTCGGAGACGAGCGACCTCGGCCGGCGACATCGGCTGACAGTCGTCGTTGATCCGCCGGTACGCCCGGCTCTTGCTGTCCGCGTAGACCTCGATCCCCTCCGGGACGAGAACCACGAGGAGCCGGACCCCGAAGTACGTCTGGGCCTCGACCTCGACCAGCAGGTTCGGCTGGGTCGTCGCGTGGATCGTCTTGCGGAGGCGGTCAGGATCAAGTGCTGTGCCCATGAGTGCCGCCGGACCGGCCGTGCGGTCAGAAACGCCGACGACGACGGTGCCGCCGATACCGTTCGCCAGGCAGATGGCAGCTTCGGCGATATCGCGCTCGGTCTCCTCGGGGGTTGCCTTCTCTCGCTTGAACTCCAGGACACGCGATTCGAAGCTGGCGGCGCGCTGGCCGGCATGGACCGCACCGAGGATCGTCGGGAGATCGGACAGCGTGGCCACGGTCCGGAGTTTGACCGGAGTTTAGTAAGACGTCAATCGTGTCGGCGCTACTAAACTCCCGCCAAACTCACCACCCGACGTGGAGCCCCACCGACACCCGCACAGGCATCCCCATTCCAGGTGTCCGACCCGCCTCTCGATTCTGAGCCTTTGGAGTTGACGCGTAGCCGACAGACAGAGGGAGCCTCGAGGTTGTGGTTGTCGAGGCATGTCCCCGGGTCGCGCCGCGCTACCGCGGCAGCAGACGGTCGACTTCGTCAGACGGAACGAGCGTGACCAGGTTCTTCTCCCTCATCACACCGACCTCGATCTGGGGATCATGCCTGGGGTCCCCGCCAACCACGATGAGGATCGGCTCTGGACAAGCGTACGCAGCGTCCTGCGAGAAGTCCTTGATCTGGGTCTTGTCACGGTCGCTCGGGGTGGCTGGCATGAATGGATGGAAGTGCCACTCGCCCAGGTAGTAGCGATGCCGTCGCCAAGCCCGGTCGACGTGTCCCTGGAGGCCAGCAAGCCCCCGGATGAACGACGCGCGCCGACGGATCGAGTCGCTCGGCGGACCCGTCACCTCGGTGACGATGGCTTGGTCGTGGAGGTCGGTGTAGTGGCCGATCAGGACGCCACCGGTCTCCTTGTGACCAGCCCTAACGCAGTGCTCGATGAGCCGACAATGGACGTCCCCGCTGATCACGACACCGAGCCGACGGTCGTTGGTCACGAAGGTCGTCACGGAGCAGTCTTCCGCAGACCCGTGAAGCGCCCGGCCTCATCCTCATCGCGCTCGAACACATAGAACCCGCAGGAGCCCGACGCGATGGGCCACTGGTCATCGAGTAGGCTCACCGCGGCTGATGCCATCAACCAGACTTCGTCAGCGCGCGCGGGGAAGACAGGGTGGAAGCATCCGATCCCTTCCCACGGCCGCTCCTCGTCACGATCGAATTCTTCCTGGCCGAACGGCTGATATGCAAGATCGAAGTTGGCGACAGAGAAGCCCGACCCCTTGGCGACGAACGCGAAGAGGCGCTTGGCGTGCATCGAGAGCGAGAACGATGCGAACGTCGGCTCGCCATCCCACGGGAACGCCGTTATCGCCTTGAGCACCGCGTATTCGCCGGTCGTGTCGATCACGAGGTCGGCGGCCCGATACTGGTCCGCGCCATCCTGGGTCGGGAAGCCTGCGTTGACCGCCGACGCCCGGACGTTCGGCGAGAGGGCCGACAGCCGTTCGGCAAGGGACTCCGCCTTGAAGGAACCCAGGTCGCTCATCGTGAGGGTGTGGCGAACGAGGTTGCCGGCCACCAGGCGCTCCGGGTCGACCACGGTGATGTCGGTGACGCCAGCCCGAACGAGAAGTTCGCCGATGGGAGAGCCCAGCGCGCCGGCGCCGATCACCACAACGCGCTGCTCCGTCAAGTCGCGGTCCAGTCGACCGCGCGTCGCTAACTGGTCGGGGTGCCAGTTCTCGGACGGCGCCCAGTTGAGCGCCTCGCGGTCGGCAAGCGTGCCAGTCCGGCTGGTCTGCCACCAGCCCTCAGCGGTCCGCGGAGATCCGCTCATCGGTCGCCGCTCGAGCCTCGGCAGTTCGATCGCCTGCCAGTGCATCTGGCGCGCTGGCTCCCTGACCTTCTCAGGCACGGGAAAGCCGACCAACATCAGATGGGTGTCGTGGTCATGGAAGCGGTGCGTCCCGTCTCTCATCAAGCGGTCAAGGTCAACACCTTGCCCTCGGGCGACCGCCCGCAGTTCGCCCCAAGTTCGAGGCGCCTGGTAGGGCGACAGCGCGACGACGTCCGGAAACCGGACCCACATCGCCGACGGCTGTCGGCGTCCCACGATCGCCTGGCCCCACGACAGTCGGACCAGTTCCTCGCGGCCGAGCGACCGAAATGAGGCCACCACGTCGTGCCCGGTCGGCAACTTGAGAACCTCGGCGTGCCCGCTGGTGATCCGGGTCTGCGCCCATTGCGCCAGAGTCTCCGGGCCTTCGCGAAAGGCCACCAGCCGGGCCGCGGATCGGTGGTAGAAGGGCAACTCGAACCATTCGCCATCCACGACGAGCGTGCCATGTGAGGCCTGCCGCAACCAACCGCCGGCGCGCCTGACGTGCCAGGCCAGACGGTCCTCGGCAGAGCGCGGCTCGACCTCCTTGCTCGTCCGAAGGTTGCTCTCCGAGTCAGTCGCGACGCATAACTTGCCGCCCCGGTACGGCCGGCCGGGCAGCGGAACCGTGTTCGGCATCTGGTGCCAGAAGGTCTCGGTGATGCCGCCGTCAGCCGCGGGCCAGATGCCGATCAGGCCCGCCGGGTAGTTCGGTTCTGCAAGGACGTACCACGGCGTCGTCGGCGGGATCGGGAACTTGGTCCCGAGGTCGCCTGGCGTCAGGTCGACCCTGAGGCGCCAGCCCTCCTCACCGCGATGCCAGTCCTGGACGATCCGAACCTCGCCGAACTCATCGAGCGTTCGGCGAGCGGCGAGCAATGACTCCGGGACATCACCGCCTGTGGCCAAGCCCGTACCGTCCCGTGGTGACGACGGTCGACTTGGCGACCCGCTCGGTGAAGCCACCGTCCTTGGGAGGCTCCGGGAACTCGGGGCCGAGGAGGGCCCGCCATCGCGTCACGCTCTCCGCCACGGTGTCAGCATCGAGCGCCGCCCGGGCATCACCTGCCGCGCGGTCAACCAGATGCCAGAACGCCGCGAAGTCCTCAGGCGTGACCCGGCGGAATACGTCGTTCTCGGGGACACCGTGGTCGGGAAGGCTCGCGACGGTGCCGGTGGACACCGCATACCGGTAGTCGTCTCGGATGCGCTCGAACGACCGCGTGAGGCCCTCGGCGACGGAGCCGATGTCGTTCGGGCAGACGTGGCCGAGCAGGTGCTCGAGGGGGTACCCCTTCGGGTACTCGGGCACCGCGTTGCGCTTCCGCCACCACTTGCCGCTCTTGACGATGTTCACGTAATGACTGTCGGTGAGGTCGTTCTTCTCCTCGGTCCAGCGGATCTGCTCGAGCGGATGCGTCGGGACCCAGATCTTCAGGGTCCGGTCCGGGATGAGGAGGCGCTCCTGCTTCCACTGCGCGTCGCCGGCCATCTTGCGCAGACCTTCGATCGCCTCCCGGAGCGCGACCGGGCCGCCGTTGACATCGCCGCGCGCCTCAATCCGCCACTCGGTGGCGGCGGCCTTGGCGATGGCTTCCTGGATGACTTCGGACGGGGCCGCGGTGACGACAAGATCGAGCGTGACCGGCGTGTCGTCGAACCAGATCTTCATCGACCGGTCGTTGACCGACCAGTGGTCCTTGTAGTTGCCATCGAGGAACGGTTTGAAGCGCGCGACCACCGCCGCCGGCGTCCAACTGTTCGGGTCAAGGGTCGTCACGACGACAAGGTCGACGTCGATGTGCTCGCCGTCCGCGAGGATCCGCACGCCGGTGTGTCGGCGATAACTGCCCTGCAGGAAGGCATCGATGACGATCGCCTTGAGGTCCGGATCGGCGCCCAGACGCTCGCGCAGTTCGCGGTGCTTGGCCTCGCAGGCGTCGCGAAGTTCCGGCGTCAAACGGATGTCGCTCAGGAAGTCGGTGAAGTACGACGGGACCGCAGACATGCGTTTCTCCTACTGGCTCGGCGGAAGGCTGATGGCCGGCACGTACGAGCCGAGGGCGCGCGTGTCGAAATCGAACTCGTAGACGGTGGTCGGGCCCAAGCCTCGACCCAGGCGACCGAGGAAGAACACCAGGCCGTTCGGCGCGGCGACGAACAGGTGGATCTGGCCGCCTCGTTCCTCGGGCTTGCGGACCTTGGCGAGATGATCGATGGCGTCTCGTGCCAGCGCAAAGGCGTGGCATCCATTGCGAACGGCGGTGCCCGAGGGCTGAGGGACGGACAGGCCGACGATGCGGCCAACCGATGGCAGCTGCGAACTCACGTAGGCCTCGACATCCGCGCGGACGTTCTGGGTGATGCTGAGCGCCAAGGCGATATCGACGCCGGCCGAGGGCATGTCCTGCTCCCATGGCTCCCACAGCGGTCCGTCCGGCTCGGCCCCGGCCGAAGGCCAGGGCACCACCGCTGGCCCGGTGCGCTGCATCGGGATGACCTCCGCCCCGGCATGCGCAAGGTCCCAGCCCGCGGCGAAGGCGATCGCGTTGTGGGCGTCGAGGTGGAGCCGGTAGGTCTCGTTCGGTTGGACGCGCGCTTCGAGAAACGTCGAGATCTGGGGCGCGACGTCCGCGTTCCAGTCGACGCCGGTCTTGATCGAGCGGGCATGAAACAGCGGGACCAGGTCGAGGAGGTCCTCCGTCTCGTCCTCGAGGTGAGCGGCGTACGGTCGGCGGCTCCGGATCGCCAAGGGGCGGCCCGGCAGCGGATCGAGTCCGGCCGGACGCCAGAGGCCCTCGGCCTCCAGGACACGGCGCAGCGCCGGCTCGTCGAACTCGCGCTGACGGGTCTTCACGAAGCCGTGGGCGAGGTCGACGTACGGATGGCGGAGGCTTCCCGGCGGAACGAGCGACAAGCGGGCCGAGTCGAGCGCCGACTCCAGCAACCGGTCAACCTGATCGGGGCCGTACACCAGCAGCCGGAAGGGCTCAAGCGTCGTGCGCAGGTCGGCATCGGTGGTGAGCCCGAGGTGCGATCGCCACTGTTCGCGGACGACGCCGGTGGCCGATTTCGGGCCTCCGTCGAACAGAGAATCGAGGTTCAGTTCGCCGTTGGTGGAGGTCAACGCCGACAGCGGGTCGTCGGGATGGATCTGCCAGGGCGTCACGATCGTGTACCGCCCACGCAGCCCGGTGTCGGCGAAGGTCCGCTGGGCAAGGCGAAGCCGCTGAAGGAGCGAGAAGCGGGTCGCGTTGACGAACGCCGGATCGATCAGTGCTGCGGCGGTGATCCGCTTGCGATGGTCGACCTTGAACTTCGCCTGGTAGCAGTCCACGTCTACCGGCTGGCCCCACGAGTTGCGGTCTGGCCGGATCGGCAGGCTGACCACGTCGTCGAACGCTCGTCCGTAGCGGGCCAACTCGAAACCGACGCTCGTCAGGACCGGCTCAGTTCGAAAAAGCCTGGCTCCTTCGAGCCAGAACCACCGGGCTTGGTAATCGAGGCCGAGGATGATCGGCCGGACCGAGTTCGCCATCGTCTTGGGCAACCCACTCTGGGGGAGTCGGCGACATCGCCCCGGAGGCGATCCACCTTTCGGTGAATGGTAGGGTGTGAGCCCGAGGTGTGTCAACGATATGAGCGTCACTTTTGTGTCTAGCCACGCTGACCGCCAGCCACGTTGACGCCGATTAGCCGGTGCCTCATGCTGATGTACGTGGAGTCGTTCTACCGGGAGTTCGGCGAGAGGGTCCGTCGCGCCCGTGGCGAGCGGTTTAGCCAGGCCGAACTCGCGCGTCGGATCGGCATGAGTCGTGGGTCGATCGCCAACATTGAGGTCGGCCGCCAGCGGATCCCACTGCACTTGCTGACCGTCCTCGCACGCGAACTCGACGTCGAGCCAGCGGCCCTTCTTCCGGTTGGCGATGCCAATGCGGCAGATATCGTGCCAGCCGACCGCCTTCAGCGATTGCGCCCCGAGGATCAGACAGCGCTGCAGAAGGTCGTGCGGCGGGCCCGCGAAGAACGAGGCGCTTACGATGGGCAAGGCTGAGACCGAAGCCATGCGCCTGCTCGCTGAGACAGGTCAATCAACGCAGGCACCCGTCGACATCGAGGCGATCGCTCGGCATCTCGGCGCCCAGGTCGTCCAGGAGAGACTGGATCGGTCGGTGTCCGGGATGCTGTACAGAGATGGCGACCATGTGGTCATCGGAGTGAACTCCGCCCATGTCGATCGCCGGCGGCGATTCACCGTCGCGCACGAGATCGGCCACCTGGTACTGCACAAGGGACGTCCCCTGGTCCTCGACCATGTCCGCGTGAACTTCCGCGACGCCAACTCGAGCACGGCGAGTGACCTCGAGGAGATCCAGGCGAACGCATTCGCGGCGGAAGTCCTGATGCCGCGTGACCAGGTCATCGCCAGCGCGAAGCGCCTGTTGGAGGACCGAACGATCACGGAAGCGGCCATCGTCGAGTACCTGGCCCAAGGCTTCGACGTGAGCGATCAGGCGATGGAATACCGGCTGATCAACCTGGGGTTGCGCCGGCAGGTCTGAGCGCCTGGAGACACGCAAGCGGGCATGACGTCGTAAGCCGAATGCTCGGCTCCGCCTGGTGTCCGCTTGGCCATTACAGCGCCCTCCCGATGATCCGCTCGGCGTCGTTCACCTGCAGCTCGCCGGAGAGGAGCTTGGGCAGCAGCGTGTCCCGCAGGGCGGCGAGCGTACGGCATTCTTCGAAGTTCGCTTCCATCTTGGCGCGAATCGGTCGTCCGATTTCCTCAAACCGCATCGCCAGATCCCCGTCGGGAAGTGCGAGGCGGAGCCTGGGGATGCTTCGCACGTTCAAGGCATCGAGGATCGTGCCCGCGTCGGTGTTCAGCGCAACTTCGTCCCGGAGGGCCTCCGACAGCAGCGCCTCGAGTAGGAAGGTGGGGTACTCAAAGGATGGCTTGCATCGAACGCCGGTCATGTTCCTGCCGAGCGCCGCGGTGAGTCCGCCTGGTATCTGGGCGACCGCGCCAACGCGCCCAACGTTTGTGATCACGCAGTCACCGGGCGACGCCTCCAGTCTTGAGGTCCAGGCCCTGTAGTCGGATTCGTCAATGAGGTAGGTGTCGGTCATGTCCAGCAGGCCGTCGGCCCGGATGTTCGAGAGCTGGAGAAGGGGCCACCCATGCTCTCGTCGCTCCGGCTTCTTGGCGTGCGAGCAGTCGATGACGTCTGCGATGTCACCGAGCGGCGCAACCTTCCAACCCCTTGGGATCTCCCCTAGCTCCGAGACCGCGAACGAGTCCGGGAACAACAGGTCGGCGAGGTGCGGCGGGAGGCCGGGCTCGCGGCCTTCGGCCTTGGCGCGGACGGGGTCGAAGTCGACGAACCAGGACTTGAAGAGCGCCCGCGCGATCGCCTCCAGGGTCTCGTTCATCCGGCGGTTCAGCTCGATCTTGTCGTCCAGCGTGCCGAGGATGTGGGCGATGACGCGCTGCTCGGGGAGCGGAGGAAGCGCGAACGCGTAGTCCCGGATCTGGCCGCCGCTGATGTGCGGCACCGCGGTGCCTGTCTGGACTCCGGTGACGTACTCCGTGAAGGCGCGGCCACCGATCACGTACTTGAGGAAGCCAGTGTCCAGCTTCGCGGTGCCGCGCAGTCTGGCAACCCGTTGCACGAGAAGGGCGGGTAGATCCGAGTCGCGGACAGCCGCGTACTTGAGCCCTGCCTCGATCCACGGCCGATCCATTGCCAAGATCACGTCGCCTTCGCTCAGCCAGTAACTGTCGAGGTCTCCCATGCCTGAGGCCGGCCATCGCTTGGCGCCATCCCAACGAAGGACACCCTGCCCGACGTTGTCGCCTCTCAGGAGGCGTGGCGCTGTTGGATCGGTGGTGTAGTGCTGGCTCTCGAAAGGGAACCCGGTCACCAAGTCCACGACGTCGCCGAGCCGCACGATCGGCCACTCACCCGCCATACCCGAGCTCCCGCAGGTTCGCGGCCTTGGCAAGATCCACGTTCGACGCGAGCTCGGCCGGCTTGAAACCCCTGCCGTGCGCATTCTGGCTGCGGATCGAAGGCGCGGATGCAAAAGAGAGAACCCCGGCGGAGGCCGTTACCGGCTGATCCGACGGGGAGTAGATGTCGACACGGTAGTCTGAACGCTCGGGCCGGTCAATCAGGGCGATCGGCCACGTCCGAACCGGCCCTGACCCCACGCGGCGACCGCCTGTCACCGCCCGCGATCCTCGAGGTCCCGCAGGAGCCGTTGCAGGGCGGGCTGGAGGGCTGGAACGTCTCGATTCGCCGCGTCCCAGACGATGTCGGCGTCGATCTCGAAGTACCCGTGGACCAGGACGTTCCGCATCCCGACGATGCTCGGCCACGGCACGTCAGGCGCGAGGGCACGAACATCCTCCGGGATGCCTCGCGCGGCCTCGCCCAGGATCTGCAGGTTGCGCAGAAACCACACCTGGAGCAGCTCATCGCGCTCGAAGGACGCTCGATCGCGATCGCGATACCGCTCGATGGCTGCAATCGCATCGAGCATGTCCCTGAGTCGCTCCGCGGGATTCCTCACACCAGGACGGCCTCACGCAGCACGGTGCTGCGGATCCGTGCCTTCAGGCCGCGCACGGTCACGACGTCGACAGGGCGCCCGAGCAATGATTCGAGTTCGACCTGGAGGCCGCCGAGGTCGAGGAGTGACCTGCCGGGTTCCATCTCGACGAGGAAGTCGATATCGCTCGTCTCGTCTGCCTCTCCGCGGGCGACCGAGCCGAAGATTCGAACGTTGTGCGCCCCGTGCCGTGCGGAAACGCGGAGGATTTCCTCGCGCTTCCGCTTCACCAGTTGCTCAGTCGTCATATCCCAGCGCCCTCACTCCTGCGTGGCACCCAACAGCGCACTGATCTCGCGACTGAGGATCGGCAACTTCGTCTCAAGGATGTCCCAGACCAGTCGGTCATCCACGTCGGCGTACCCGTGGATGAGGATGTTGCGGAAGTCGATGATGCTGCGGTGCTGGCTGACTCTGGTGGCAAGTTCCGGATCGCGTCTGGCGAGCTGCGCAAGGGCTTCACCGATGATCTCGAATTCGCGCTCGACCGCGGCGCGCAGCATGGCCTCACCAGCATAGTCGGCGAAGTTCTTGCCGGCGGTGAATTGCGCGAGCAACGTCGCAGCCTGCTGGATGTCGTAGAGGTATTTCCTGGCCTCAAGCCGCATAGAGCAACGCCTTGGTCTGATCGATGGACTGCCTGAAATAGGGGTTCTTGATGGCTGACGCGACCACCAGGTCCACCGGCCGCCCCAAGAGCCGCTCCAGAGATTCGAGCAGCCCGAAGTAGGCATCGGCGTACTGTCCCGCTGGCAGGCTCTCGAAGTCGACCAGGAAGTCGAAATCGCTCTGCTGCGGGTTGAAGTCGTCGCGCGTGGCCGAGCCGAACAGGGACAGACTGAGCACATGATGACGCCGACAGAGCTCCGCCAGCTCGGCGCGGTTGTTTTCGATCGAGGGGATCACGGGGCATCCTCCTTGCCGACACGGTAGCCGAGACGGGCGAGATTCTCACGTATGGCGGCATCGAGCCGCGCGCCTTCCTCGTATTGTGCCGCCAAGGTTTGCGTGAGGCGGCGCATCTTCTCGTCGAAGGGCTCGTCGTCCTCCTCGGCGGCCGCCGCTCCGACGTAGCGGCCGGGCGTGAGGACGTGACCGTGCTTCCGGATCTCGTCGAGCGGCGCCGCTCGGCAGAAGCCGGGCACGTCGGCGTATTCGCCCGCGCCCTCATCACCGCGCCAGGCGTGGTACGTGCCGGCGATCGTCGCGACGTCGTCGTCGGTCAGCTCGCGGTGGGTCCGATCGACGAGGGTGCCCATCTTCCGGGCATCGATGAAGAGCGTCTCGCCGCGCCGGTCGCGGAAGCGGCCGTTGCGCTTGTCGCGGGCGAGGAACCAGAGGCAAACCGGGATCTGGGTCGAGTAGAAGAGCTGGCCCGGCAGGGCGACCATGGCGTCGACGAGGTCCGCCTCGACGATCGATCGGCGGATCTCGCCCTCGCCGGACTGGTTCGTCGACATCGAGCCGTTGGCCAGGACGAAGCCGGCGATCCCGGTCGGCGCGAGATGGCTGATGAAGTGCTGGACCCAGGCGAAGTTCGCGTTGCCCGCCGGCGGCTCGCCATAGACCCAGCGCTTGTCACCCCTGAGGAGTCCGCCCCGCCAGTCGCTGTCGTTGAAGGGCGGATTGGCGAGGACGTAGTCGGCCTTGAGGTCGGGATGGCGGTCGTTGTGGAAGGTGTCGCCGTGAGCGATCTGGGCGTCGATCCCGCGGATCGCGAGGTTCATCTTGGCCAGGCGCCAGGTCGTGTAGTTGGACTCCTGGCCGTAGATGCTGATGTCGCCGAGCCGGCCGCTGTGGGCCTCGATGAACTTCTCGCTGCTGACGAACATGCCGCCGGAGCCGCAGCACGGGTCGTAGACGCGGCCCTTGTACGGCGCGAGCATCTCGACGAGGATCCGGACGACGTGGGACGGCGTGTAGAACTGGCCGCCCTTCTTGCCCTCGGCGCTCGCGAACTGGGCGAGGAAGTACTCGTAGACCCGGCCGAGCGTGTCCTTCGCGCGGTCGGCGGGGGCCCCGAGCGCGATGTCGGTCACGAGGTTGATGAGCTGGCCGAGGCGCTGCTTGTCGAGGCCGGGCCGGGCGTAGTCCTTGGGCAGGACGCCCTTGAGCGTCGGGTTGTCGCGCTCGATGGCGGTCATCGCGTCGTCGACGAGCGTGCCGATCGTCGGCTGGGGCGCGCTGGCCCGCAGGTGCGACCAGCGGGCCTCCTTCGGCACCCAGAAGATGCTCGCGGCACGGTACTCGTCGGGGTCCTCGGGGTCGGCGCCCTGGGAGCGGTCGGCCTCGAGATCGGCGTGTTTGGCCTCGAACGCGTCGGAGATGTACTTGAGGAAGATGAGGCCGAGGACGACGTGCTTGTACTCGGCGGCGTCCATGTTGTTGCGCAGGGCGTCGGCCGTTTGCCAAAGCCGCGCCTCGAGGCTGGCTTCCGGTCGCGCTGCCGTTGATCTGACCTGCACCCGTCAAGCCCCCTTCGTCGTTCGCTGCGACCTAGTGTGCGATACCGCTCGGGCAGTCGTATGAACTTATGAGAGCCGCCGGAGCTCAGTCATCCCACCCGCTTCTGGCTTCGCCTCAGTAGGCCGCGAGCGTCCGGATCCCCTCGGCGATCTTCTCCGGGTTCACCATGAACCAGTCCTCGAGGACGTGGTTGTAGGGGACACCCGGCACGTCCGGTCCGGCGACGCGCATAACCGGGCCGTCGAGGTAGTCGAACGCCTCCTCGGCGACGATCGCGGCGATCTCCGCCCCGTAGCCGCCGAACCGGTTGTCCTCGTAGACGACGAGGCACTTGCCGGTCTTGCGAACAGACCCCAGCAGCGTCTCCCGGTCGAGCGGGCGCAGCGTGCGCAGGTCCACGACCTCGACGCTGATCCCCTCCTCGGCCACCCGCTCGGCTGCCTCGAGGGCGTAGTGGGCCATCAACCCGTAGGCGACGACGGTCACCCGGGTCCCGACCCTGGTCACGGCCGCCCGCCCGATCGGCACCGTGTACTCGCCGTCGGGCACGTCGCCCCGGACGCTCCGGTACATCTTCTTGTGCTCGAAGAAGAGAACCGGATCGTCGTCCCGGATCGCCGAGCGGAGCAGGCCCTTCGCGTCGTACGGGGTCGAGGGCACGATCACCTTCAGCCCCGGGACATGGGTGAAGAACGCCTCGACCGATTGCGAGTGATAGAGCGCGCCGTGGACGCCACCGCCATACGGGGCACGAATCGTGATCGGGCAGCCGAACGCGTTGTTCGAGCGGTAGCGCATCCGCGCCGCCTCCGAGACGATCTGGTTGAAGGCCGGGAAGATGAAGTCGGCGAACTGGATCTCGGCAACCGGACGCAGCCCGTTCGCGGCAGCCCCGATCGAGGTCCCCACGATCATCGACTCGGTGAGCGGCGTGTCGATCACCCGGGTCTCGCCGAACTCGGCATGGAGGCCATCGGTGACGAGGAAGACGCCGCCCTTCACGCCGACGTCCTCGCCCAGGACGATGATCGACGGGTCGCGCCGCATCTCCTCGCCGAGCGTGTCGCGGATCGCCTCGAGGAACGTCCGGATGGCCATCAGCCCGCGCCCCCGCCGGTCGCCGGGCGATCCTCGGCGTAGACGTACCAGGTCGCGCTCGCCGGGTCCGGGTCCGGCTGGGACTCGGCGTAGCTGGTCGCATCGTCGACCAGGCCCGCGATCTCGGTCGCCAGGCGCCCCTCGATCTCCGGGGTGAGGATGCCGGCCGTCGCCAGCTGCTCGCGGAAGCGCGGCAACGGGTCGCGCGCCCGCTCCGCGGCGAGCTCCTCGGCGGTGCGGTACTTCGTCTGCTGATCGTCCGACGAGTGCGGGGTCAGCCGTGTCACCTTCGCCTCGATGAGCGTCGGACCCCCGCCCGTCCGGGCCCGCTCGACCGCCTCGCGCGCCACCCGGTAGGCGCCCAGGACGTCAGCCCCGTCGACGATCACGCCGGGGATCCCGTAGCCGGCGGCCCGAGCCGCGACATCCGGAAGGGCGAGCTCCTTGACCGACGGGACGCTGATCGCGTAGCCGTTGTTCTCGACGACGAGGATCATCGGCAGGTGGTGGATCGCCGCGAAGTTCAGGCCTTCGTGGACGTCGCCCTGGTTGCTCGACCCCTCGCCCATGAACGTGATCGCGACCTGGCCGGTGCCCCGGATCTGCGCCGCCAGGGCGATCCCGGCGGCGTGGAGGATCTGCGTCGCCACCGGCGAGGACGAGGAGAGGATGTTGTACGCCGCTCCGCCGTAGTGGCCGGGCATCTGGCGTCCTCCCGACGAGGGATCGCTGGCCTTGGCGTACTGGGCGAGCATGATCTCGCGCGGCGACATCCCGAACGTCAGGACCGCGGCGATCGAGCGGTAGTACGGGACCATCCAGTCGAGTCCGGGGCGGAGCGCCGAGACGATGCCTACCTGGGCGCCCTCGTGGCCCTGGCCACTGATGACGAACGGGACGCGTCCGGCCCGGTTGAGGATCCACATCCGTTCGTCGATCGCCCGGGCGAGCGCGACCATCCGGTACATCGCCAGCAGCTGGTCATCGCCCAGCCCGACGGCCGCACCGAGGTGCTCGGTGGCCGTCATCGTTGCCGACCTGCCGTCATCGCCCGCCGACCTCACCCGCCGTCATCGCCCGTCCTAGAAGTTGATCGACCGGCCGTCGACCGCCATCGCCGCCTCGCCGATGATCTCCGAGAGCGTCGGATGGGGATGGGTCGAACCGCCGATCTCCCACGGCGTGGCCTCGAGCTCGAGGGCAACCGACGCCTCGGCGATCAGGTCGGTCGCGTGCGGCCCGACGAGATGGACCCCGAGCGTGTCGCCGGTCTCGGCGTTGCCGATCACCTTGGCGAAGCCCTCGTACTCCCCGCCGATGAGCGCCTTGGCGATCGCCTGGAAGGGCACCTTGCCGACCAGGTACGGAATGCCCAGCTCCTGGCACTGCTGCTCGGTCAGCCCGATCGAGGCGATCTCCGGGCGGCAGTAGGTCGCGCGCGGCTGCTTCACGTAGTCGATCGGATGGACGTTCGTGTCGCCGGCGATCGTGTGGGCGGCGACGATCCCCTCGTGGGCCGCCGTGTGGGCGAGCCACAGCCCGCCGACGATGTCTCCGACCGCGTAGACGTGCGGCTCGCGTGTCCGCATCTGCTCATCGACCTTGATGATCCCGCGCTCGACCTCGACCCGGGTCGTCTCGAGACCGATCCCCTCGATGTTCGCCGCCCGGCCGGTCGCGACGAGCATCACCTCGGCCCGGATCTCCTCGGCCGTGCCGCCCTCGGGACCGGCCGAGACGACGACGCCCTCGCCCTCGACCTTGACCGCGGCCGGATCGAATCGGGCGTTCGTCATCACCCGGATGCCGCGCCTGGCGAAGCTCCGCTCGAGCAGCGCGCTCACCTCACGATCCTCGAGGGGCACGATCGAGGACAGGTACTCGAGCACGGTCACCTTCGTGCCGAGATCGGCGTAGAACGAGGCGAACTCGACCCCGACCGCGCCGGCGCCCACGATGATGATGCTCGCCGGGTAGGTCTCGCGCCGGAGGATGTCGTCGCTGGTCAGGATCCGCTCCCCGTCCGGGACGAGACCGGGCAGGCTCTTCACCCGGCTGCCGGTGGCGACGATGATGTCGGTCGCCTCGAGCAGCCGCTCGCCGCCCGCCCCGGGCGTCCCGTCCTCGCTGGGCTGGCTGACCCGGACCCGGCCCGGCCCTTCGAGGCGTCCCCGGCCCTGGACCCAGGTCACCTTGTTCTTGTCGACGAGCGACTTCAGGCCGGTCCACATCCGCTTCACCACCTGGTCACGGCGCTTCGCCATCGTCGCGTAGTCGACGCCCGGCTCGCCCGGCTCGCCCGGCAGCACGACGCCGAAGTCCTTCAGGTGGCGCGCCCGGTTCATCATCTCGGCCGACTCGAGGAGCGCCTTGGTCGGGATGCAGCCGCGATGGAGGCACGTCCCGCCGATCTTGTCCTCGTCGACGAGGGCGACCCGGAGACCGAGCTGGGCCGCCCGGAACGCGGCGCTGTAGCCGCCGGTGCCCGCGCCGAGCACGACGAGATCGAACGAGTTGGACGAGCCGACAGCCATGGTCAAGGTGCCTTTCGCAGGACGTGGATGGAGTCAGGGAGCGCGGTGCGGGGGGAACAAACCGGTGGGCCGAGCCGACCGCAAACGCGCGATCGCTCGGGCTGGTGGTGGTCACCGGGCGATGGTACGCGCGCCGTCGCGATCGGCGCAACCGCGACCGCCTGCCGGCTGAGCCGTGGCAAACCGCCCGGGAGGTCAGCCAGGGCCCCACCCGGTCGAGAGGGCCCCCACCCGGTCAGCGCGCGGGCGGTGCTAGACTGCCCCCGCCGGCGGCCCTGATGCCCGCCGGCGGCCCTGGTGCCCGCCGAGCGCCTCGCAACGGAGTGTCGAAGATGGACGCCGCAAGGCTGGCAGCCGCGGTCCTGCTCGTGGCGTTCGCCTACCTGTCAGGGTCGGTCCCGATGGGCGTCATCGTGGCTCGCCTCTCCGGCGGACCGGACCCGCGCACGGTCGGCTCGGGGCGAACGGGCGGCACGAACGCCCTGCGAGCGCTTGGTCGCAAGTGGGCAGCCGCTGTCGTCACCGGCGACCTCCTGAAGGGCGCGCTTCCGGTCCTGCTCGCCCGCGCGCTCACCGGGGGCGACGCAGCGGTCGAGGTGGCGGCCGGGCTGGCCGCGGTCACGGGAGCGTCACACTCGATCTTCCTCGGTTTCGGCGGGGGTCGCGGCGTGGGCACCGGGGTCGGCACGATGCTCGTCATCCAGCCCCTGGCGGTCATCCTGGCCACGCCCGTCTTCGTCGGGGTGATCCTCGTCACGCGCTACGTCTCGCTCGGCTCGCTCCTCTCGTCGGCCGCCACGGTGCTGATCGTTGCCCTCTGGTGGCTGGCGGCGAACGGCTCGGTCCCGGTCGCCTACCCAATCTACGCCGGGCTCGGCGCCGGGCTGATCTGGCTCGCCCACGCCGACAACATCGACCGGCTCCTGCATGGCAAGGAGCGCAAGTTCGACCTGGGCCTGCTCAGCCGAGGGCGCCCCGGCGGGACATGAAACGACCCGGGTCGGCTGACAGCCCGGGTCGTGGTTCGTCCTGGAGGGACCGGTGCCCGATGCACCGGGCCGTCGAGAGGAGTGGTCAGCCGCCGCGCATGCTCCGGAAGCAGTCGCTGCAGTAGACCGGCTTGCCGCTGGTCGGGCGGAACGGGACCTCGGCCTCACGGCCGCAGTTGCTGCAGGTGGCGGTGAACATCTCGCGCGGTCCGCGCTCGCGGCCACCGTAGCCGCCGCCACCGCCGTAACCGCCGCCACCGGCCCCGTAGCCGCCGCCGGTGCCATAACCACCGCCCGAGCCGGAGCCGCGAGCAGCCTTGCGACTCGCCCGGCAGCTCGGACAGCGACGCGGCTCGGTGAACCCGCGCTGCGCGTAGAAGTCCTGCTCGCTGGCGGTGAAGACGTACTGCTGGCCGCAGTCAGCACACGTCAGGGTTTTGTCCGTGTACACAGAATCGAAACTCCTCTCGGTAGCCGCGCGATCCCTCGTGTTCTCGCGTCAGCCGTGAGAGGAGTCCGAGTCGGTCGTCGAGCTACGCTGTTTGTGGCCGCGGACCCTATCCCGCGGCGTTGATGGGCCGGAGTGTAGGGCCTCGGATCGTGCGTGTATAGAGGAAACTGCACGGTTCCCGGCGGGCCTTCCGGTCCCCCGAA
>JAJYXX010000312.1 GCA_021801545.1 Chloroflexota bacterium
ACGACACAACCGGTTGAGGGTCGGGCGGGATGACCATAGCCAGAGACGAACGCGATGACCTGATCGAGGCGATCACCCGCGAGGTGCTGGCCGTCCTGGCCGCCCCCGGCGATGCCTGCATCGACTGCAAGGGCGCCTGCGCGGCCCACTGTTCCGACAAGGTGCGGGACGTCGTCACCAGCGGCGCCTCCCGGATCGCGTACCAGGGCGGCGGCGCCGACGTCCCGCGTGACCTGGCACGCTACATCGACCACACCCTGCTGCGGCCGGACGCATCCGCGGCGGACATCGACCGCCTCTGCGCGGAGGCGAAGGAGTACCAGTTCGCGGCCGTCTGCATCAACCCGACCTGGGTCCGGCGCGCCGCCGGGATCCTGCACGGGACCGATGTCGCCGTCGCCTCGGTCATCGGCTTCCCGTTCGGCGCGAACACGAGCGATATCAAGGCCATGGAGGCGCGCCGCGCGATCCGCGACGGCGCGCGCGAGATCGACATGGTCATCAACATCGGGGCGCTCAAGAGTGGCATGTACGACCTGGTCCGCGAGGACATCGCCCGCGTCTCGGATGCCTGCCACGAAGCCGGCGCAGCCAGCAAGGTGATCATCGAGGCCGCGCTCCTGACCGACGAGGAGAAGGTGATTGCCTGCCGCCTGGCCCAGCAGGCCAAAGCCGACTTCGTCAAGACGTCGACCGGGTACGCGTCGGGTGGGGCGACCGTCTACGACGTCGCCCTCATGCGCGAGACGGTCGGCCCCAAGATGGGCGTGAAGGCCGCCGGAGGCATCCGGACGGCCGAGGACGTGGAGGAGATGATCGCCGCTGGGGCGACCCGGATCGGGGCCTCGGCGGGTGTGAAGATCGTGACGGGAGAGAGAGGCGCGCATGAGCAATATTGACCTTCGGGCCTACGTCTTCCTCGATAGCCTGCAGGCTCAGTACGCGGCCTTCCTCGGGACCGTCGCCCAGGGGTTCCTGCCGTTGGCCGGCGATGCATCCCTCTCGGTCGAGGTGTCTCCGGGGATCGAGATCAACCGCCTGACCGACATCGCCCTCAAGGCGACGACGGTGAAACCGGGGATGCAGATCATCGAGCGCTACTACGGCATGCTCGAGATCCATTCACCCTCCCAGGCGGAGGTGCGGGCCGCGGGCGCCGCGATCCTCCAGGAGCTCGGTCTAAACGAGCGCGATCGGATCAAGCCGCGAGTGCTGTCGAGCCAGATCATTCGCCGGATCGATGACCATCAGGCCCAGCTCGTCAACCGGACCCGGCACGGCCAGATGCTCATCCCCGGCCAGACGCTCTACGTGCTCGAGCTGGAACCGGCGGCCTACGCGGCGCTTGCCGCCAACGAGGCGGAGAAGGCGGCGCACATCAACATCCTCGAGGTACGCGCCTTCGGGTCAATGGGGCGCATCTATCTCGGCGGCGAGGAACGGGACATCGACGTCGGCTGGCGGGCAGCGCTGGCGGCGATCGAAGGGTTGGAAGGACGCGAAGCAACGTCGTAGACGACCGCGAGGTCGAGAGAGCTCGGGTCGGGTAGAGGAGAGGATCGATGGCAGAAGCGCTTGGGATGATCGAGGCCCGCGGGTTCGCAGCGATGGTCGAAGCCGCCGATGCGATGGTGAAGGCGGCGAAGGTCGAGCTCGTCAGCTACGAGAAGACGGGCGGCGGGTACGTCACCGCGGTCGTGCGCGGTGACGTCGCGGCGGTGAAGGCCGCGGTCGAGGCCGGCGTACGCAACGCGGCCAAGGTCGGCGAGGTCGTCACCAGCCACGTGATCGCCCGGCCGCACGTCAACGTCGATCTCGTGCTGCCGCTTGGGCGCCTGGACGAGGCCCGAGCGGAGACCGGCCAGGGTTAGGACGCCGGCGAGGGCGTGTCGGCGGCCGGCCGGCCCGCCCCGCCTCCTTCAGCAGGCGGTGGGACATGCTCCTTGGACGTGTGACCGGAACCGTGGTCGCGAGCCGCAAAGAGCCGCTCATGGAAGGTTGGAAGCTGCTCGTCGTACGTCAGCTCGACGCGGAGAACCGTGAGAGCGGCGCGTATGTCGTGGCCGCGGACGCCGTCGGGGCGGGGGTCGGCGAGGTCGTCCTCTACGCGACCGGCAGCTCGGCTCGCCAGACGGAAGTGACACGAGACCGGCCGTGCGACGCGGTGATCATGGCCATCGTCGACACGTGGGAGGTCGGCGGCAACGAGGTGTATCGCAAGTGATCGACCGAAGGTAGCGGTCGATCGGGTCGGCATTCGTCGGCCTGGTGCTAGCGATGTGGGCGCGGAGAGCGATGAACGAGCTCAACGAGCGCGAGATCCAGGAGATCATCGAGCGGGTTCGACGGCGGGTCGCAGCGGCGTCCGACGGCCGACCGGGCGCGGTGCTGCGCGCGGAGGCCGAGCTGTCCGCGGCAGCAGCCGCCGAGCTCGGCGACGGCATCCACGCGACGATCGACGACGCCGTCGACGCGGCCACACGTGCCTTCCGCGCGTACCAGGCGTTGGGCCTGGAGGGACGCCACGCGATCATCGACGCCGTGCGCAGCTCGATGGTTGAACACGCCGAGCAACTGGCTCGGATGGCGCACCAGGAGACCCACATCGGCCGTGTCGAGGACAAGGTCGTCAAGAACCGCCTCGTCGCCACGAAGGCGCCCGGCCCCGAGGACCTCGAGGTCGAGGCGGTCACCGGTGATCAGGGGATGATGGTCACCGAGTTCGCGCCCTTCGGGGTCGTCGCCGCGATCACCCCGGTGACGAACCCGACCTCGACGGTCATCAACAACACGATCAGCATCGTGTCCGCCGGCAACGCCGTCGTCTTCAACTCCCATCCGAGTGCGAAACGCTGTTCGGCCGAGACGGTCCGCATGATCAACCGGGCGATCGTGTCGGCGGGAGGGCCGCCGGATCTCGTCAGTGCGATCGCCGATCCGACGATCGAGAGCGCCCGCGCGCTCATGAACCATCCGGGTGTCCGCGTCCTCCTCGTCACGGGCGGCCCGGGGGTGGTGCGCGAGGCCCTCAAGACGGACAAGCGGGCGATCACAGCCGGGCCCGGCAACCCGCCGGCCGTCGTCGACCAGACGGCCGATGTCGAGCGGGCCGGCCGGGACATCGTCCGGGGCGCCTCGTTCGACAACAACCTCGTCTGCACCGACGAGAAGGAGGTCATCGTCGTCGACACGGTCGCCGACCGGCTCGTCCGGTCGATGACCCAGAGCGGCGCCTACCTCCTCAAGGAGCATGAGCTCAAGCGACTCGAGCGCGTCATCTTCACCGAGATCGGGGCGCCCTCGAAGCCCGGCGTCATGAACCCGGCCTGGATCGGCCGCGACGCGGCAAAGATCCTCGCCGAGATCGGCCTCCAGGTCGATCCCGCGCCACGACTGCTGATTGCCGACGTCCCCCGCGACCACAGCCTCGTCTGGACGGAGCAGATGCTGCCGGTCCTTCCGATCGTCCGTGTCGGCACCGTCGATCAGGCGATCGATCTCGCCGTCCGGGTCGAGCATGGCTTCCGCCACACCGCGTCGATCCACTCGACGAACGTCGAGACGATCACCCGCATGGCTAGGGCGATGAACTGCAGCATCTTCGTGACGAACGGCCCGAACTACGCCGGACTCGGCGAAGGCGGTGAAGGCTTCGCCTCGTTCTCGATCGCCAGTCCGACGGGCGACGGACTCACCCGGCCGCGGACGTTCTCGCGCGAGCGACGGATCACCGTGGTCGGCGCGCTGCGGATCGTCTAGCGATGCAGCCGGCCATCGCGGTCCTCGAATTCGACTCGATCGCCGTCGGTATCGAGGCGGGCGATGCGATGGCCAAGCGCGCCCCGATCGACGTGATCCACGCCGGCACGATCCATCCGGGGAAGTACCTCGTCCTCGTGGGCGGCGCGGTGGCCGATGTCGAGGAGGCGCTGGAGGCCGGTCGCGAGGTCGGTTCGTCCTCGCTCGTCGATACGGTGTTCCTGCCGAACGTCCACCGGGATGTCGTCGCCGCCATCGGCGGTCGACGCCGGCATGGGATGGGCGAGGCGCTCGGGGTGATCGAGACGCGTACGGTCGCCGCGATCATCGAGGCCGCCGACGCCGGAGTGAAGGGTGCTCGCGTCCAGCTGCTGGAGCTCCGCCTCGCCGACGGCCTCGGCGGCAAGGGCTACCTCCTCTTCGACGGGCCGATAGCCGAGGTCGAGGCTGCGGTCGAGATCGGGAGTGCCAGGATCGCGGCGTCGGCCGGCGCGGTCCAGCGGGTGATCCCGCAGCTCCACGCGGAGATGCGCGAGAACCTTGCGGCAGACGCCCGGTTCCGTGAGCGCGTCAGGGGAGTCGGCGCAACGGACGGCGCAGGCGAGCGGGAGTAGGGCGCCATGCAGCTCGCCCGGGTCATCGGCACCGTCGTCGCCACCGTCAAGTCCCCCGGCCTCGAGGGCATCAAGTTCCTCATCATCCAGCCACTCGACCGACAGCAGCGACCGTCGGGGGGGCAGCTCGTTGCGGCCGACGCGATCCACATGGCCGGTCCGGGCGAGCTCGTCTACTTCGTCGCCGCGCGGGAGGCGGCCCAGGCCCTCCCCGACACGTTCGTGCCCGTGGATCATGCGATCGTCGGGATCGTCGACGCGGTCGCCACCCTCTCGGGGGACGAGCAGTGAAGCTCGGGAGGGTGGTCGGGACGGTGGTCTCCACGATCAACTCGCCGGCCTTCGACGATCGGACCCTCCTCCTCTGCGACCTCCTCGATCCGCAAGGTCGACCGGCGGGCGGCTACCTCATCGCGGTCGACACGGTCGGGGCGGGCGCGGGCGAGACCGTGCTCATCCTCGACGAGGGCAACTCGGCCCGCCAGATCATCGGGGTGAGCGGGGCGCCGATCCGCACGCTCGTCGTCGGCATCGTCGACGAGGTGATCGTCGGCGGGACGAACGCTCTCGCGCCGGCTCCGGTGGTGGCAGGGGCGTCCAGGGGGCGTCGCCGGCGAGATTTGTGGGGCTCTCCCAGGGATGGGAGCAGCGAACCGTCGTCCACGTCGGGCTCAGGTGAGTCGTAGAGTCATCCAGCGGAGGGCATCACGTGCCGCTTTTCCTTGATTCCGCATCGGTGGACGATGCCCGGCGGTCGGCGGAGGCGCGCCGTGTCGCCGCGCTCCGGCCGGGTCGGGTCGGGTTGAAGTTGCCGAGCACGCCCGACAACTTCGTCTTGGCAGCACGCCTGGCGAGCGAGGGGCTCGTCCTGGGCATGACCGCCATCTTCGGCGCCGCGCAGGTATACCTCGCTTGCCAAACCGGGGTGCGTTACGTGCTGCCGTACGTCAATCGAAGCACGCGCCTGCTGGGCGACGGATCGGCGCTCGTTCGCGAGATGCGGTCCGTGATCGAGGCCTGCCAAGCGCCGGTCGAGATCCTCGCTGCGAGCGTGAAGACCCCGGCTGAGGCGATTGCGACGGCCACCGCGGGCGCGCACTCATTGACGCTCCCGCTCGCCCTTATCGAGGAGCTCGGCCGGCACGAGCTCTCGGACCAGGCGATCACCGAGTTCGCGGCGGTGGCGCGAGAGGTGCCTGCCAGCCTGCCTCTCTAAG
>JAJYXX010000432.1 GCA_021801545.1 Chloroflexota bacterium
GATCAACGCCATCTGGTTCACCGACAAGGCGGCCGCCCGGGCGCAGGTCGACGCGATCAAGCCGCGCTGACGCCCAGCCCCGCGGGAGATCCCTGGCCGGCTCACCCCGCTACATCCACGAGCCGGCCCCCCGAGCCGGCCCCCGTCGCGTCCCTTGGCCGCCTCCGCCGAATCCTTGGTCGCGTCGGGTCGTCTTCAGCGACGCTCTTATGGCGCTAGGGTGGGAAGACTCTGTTGGGGAGTGGGCCCCCAGTACCCACGCTTGATGGCACCGGTGGCGCCATCGCGAACCGGCTGCTCAGGCTGTCAGCGGACCGAATAGCGCTCGAAGCGGGTCGGGACGCTGTTCGCGTTGTACGGCGTGGGGTTCGCCCAGGCGCGCACCCGCCACTCGCCGCGCGACGGCCACCTGAAGGCGAGCCTCGCATAGCCAGCCGAATCGTCGTACGCGTTGCGCGTCGTGACACGGACCCAGCGTCCGGACGTGAACTTCCAGAACTCGAATGTCACCTTCGCCGCCGGCAGCTCCGGCCGAGCCGGTCGGACGAGCGTGTACATGCTCGAGGTGGCACCGAGCCGGGTGACGAACACGCCCGTGCTCGTCGGTCGGAGGAACGCCAGCTGGCGGACGACGACCCGGACGACGTTGCTCGTCCCGGCCCCGAGATCGGGCGCCCCGGCGAAGACCGCGCGGTAGTACAGGTTCGTGGGCGGTCGATAGGCGAAGCTCGCGACCCCCGACGCGTCCGTCGTGAGCGTCGCGATCGGCTCCCAGGACTGGCCGTCCCGGGTGCCCTCGAGGACGAACGTCCGGTTCGCCCCGTTTGTCCCGAAGGTGATCGTGAGGTTCACGCCAGTCGCCCAGAGGATCGCGCTCGACGAGGTCGAGATCGTGATCTGGGCCGGCTCGGTGAGCGTGAACGGGACTGGAGCACTGGCGCCGCCGCCCGGGGGCTCGTTCACGACAGTCAGCGCGCCCGTACCCGGCGAGGCGGTGAGTACGGCGGGCACGATCGCCGTCAGCTGGGTCGGCGAGACGTAGGTCGTGGCGAGCGCCGTCCCGTTCCAGAAGGCGGCGGACACGCCCGAGGCGAAGTTGGTGCCCTGGATCGACACGGCCAGATCGCCGCTGCCGGCCGGCGCGCTGGCCGGCGCGATGTCGGCGAGGATCGGCGACGGGTTCAGCGGTAGGGCGGCATAGTTGAATGTGACGGCGGTCAGGTCGAGGCCGTTGTAGCGGTCGAGATCGACGCAGCCGGAGATTCCCGGCACCGAGCCGCAGTCGTCGTACTGCCAGAACGTCCAGCCGCGCCCGCCCCAGTTGTTGGCCGGGACGGTCGGGCTCGCCACGAACCAGTGGGCGACCCACAGGACCGCGTAGCCCTGGTCGGCGAACATCGTCGTGTCGCCCATCGAGTTCTTCCAGAAGTTCGGGCTCGTGTAGATCATCGGCCGGACCCCGAGCCTCGCGTAGACCTCGCCGAGCCACGCGCCGACCCACGCCTGGAGGGCGCTCGTGGACAGCCCGCCGTTCTGTTCCAGGTCGAGGGCCGGAACGAGGTCGCCCGGGAGCAGCCCGGCGTTCGCGACGTACCAGTCGGCCTCCAGGACGGCGTCGTTGGGGTCGCTCGAGGGCGTGGCGTAGTGGTAGGCGCCGACCGATAGCCCGACCGCTCGGGCGCCCGCGTGATTGGCCGCGTACATCGGGTCGAGGAACGATTGGCCCTGGGTCGCCTTCATGATCACGAAGCGCTTGCCCGAGCCGGCCACTTGCGGCCAGTCGATCGCCTCCTGCCAGTGGCTGACGTCGATCCCCTCGAGAAAGGGCCCCGGCTGAGGCGTGACCGACGGTTGAGGCGTGACCGACGGTTGAGGCGTGACCGACGGTTGAGGGCTGTCCGACGGCTGAGGAGAACTCGACGGCTGGGGAGAGCTCGACGGCTGAAAGAGGCCCGTCGCCGCGTACACGACCCCCACGCCGTACAGCGACGAGACGCTCGTGCCGTTGACGGCAATGACCGTGTACCAGGTATTCCCCGCGACCGACGTCACGCACGTGGCCGACCACGAGTCGCCAGACACCGTTCCGCTCGTGGTGACCACGGTTCCAGTCGGGATGACGGCCAGGATCGAGGCCGAGATCGAGGGCGTCGCTCGGAGATTGACGGAGCAATTCGCGGCGTAGTCAGAGTCGGCCGAGGCAACGCCCGGCGCGAGCGGAAGGACCGCCACGGTGACGAGGAGCGCGACGACGCCCGGGAGCCGCGAGCGATGGAGGCGCATTCGGTTCCCTCCTCTCTCCTGGCTGGGGTGGGAGCGGCGAAGCCGCGCTCGGACCGAACCGAGTGACCGAGGACGACGGGCCAGCCACCAGGGTGAGACACGAACCCCCCGAGCCACGAGTGGTCCCGGCTGAGTGCGTGCAAGGCTGCCAGCGTGGCCCGTAGCCATGGTCATCGCCCAGGCTCCGGCCGAGCAGTTGCCGACGATGCTACCAGACGGAACCGGCGCGCGTCAGTGGTTTCGCGACGCCAGTGAGCATCCCAGAGGTCTGCGCTGGCGGCCGGAACGAGGAGAAGCCATCGATCGGCCCGTGGTCGGCAACTGGCGGACCGGCTCTCCTGGCGAGCCTGATCCAGCTGGTGCATCAAATCGAGGTCGGGCCAGGGCACCCGATGACCGATCCCGCAGAACTCGGGCCGAACGCTGGGGCACGGGCTCGTTCCGATGTACCAGCAGCATCAGCGACCGCGCGGAGGCGCCTCTCCTCGCGATTCGCCGGTCACAGATCTGTCCACAGCCCGATCGCCTCGATCTGGGTAGGGTCCGAAGATCAGGCCTTCCAGGGCCGCATCTCGATGTCCCCTGGCGAGCCGGGGCTGCCGGAACAGGGCGGGACGCCGCTTGTGTCGGTCGGCGAGAGCGGCGCCGCGAGGATCCGACCCGCGCCCGACGGAAGGACGAACGCGACCGTGACCGGGGCGGCAGGAGCGGCTCCGCAGTAGTTGCCGTCCTGGACGAGGGCCTTCAGAGCGGCTCCCGACGACACCGTCACCGTCTGCGAAGCCTGCGGGGCCTTGCCGTCGATCAGGACTGCCCCCTTCCCGTCGACAAGCTGCGGCTGGAGCAGCGCCGGGATCGTGCACAACTCGCTGCCGGTGTTCTTCAGCTCGACCGTGGCGATCCGGTGCCCTGCCGCGCCCTCCCACCCGGTAATCCGCGCAGCGAGGCTGGCTGCGTCGCAGGCTCGGGCGATCGATCCGCCGGGAGTCGGCGAGGTAGACGGTGGCGACGCCGTCGCCACCGGGCTGGGCGACCCCAAGCTGGGGCTGGACGTGGCCCCTCCGGTCACGGCGCACCCGCCGACGACGAGCATGGCGAGGAGCGGGGCGATCAGGGAGCGACGCGTGGTTGTCATTGGAGGCCTCCTGTCGTCGAACAGGGTAGCCGACCCGCGACCAGGGCGGTGCTCATCGAGAACCCGGGTCGCCGCCGTTGTGCTCATTCGGGCGCGCCCCGCTCCTCGAAACGCGCGTGCAGCCATGCCCTGACGAGCCCGGCCGTGCCTGTCGGCGCAGCGACCGGTCAGCTCGTGAGCGGGTGGCGGAAGCGCAGCCCGGGAAAGCGCGCGAAGTCGCGGTCCGTCGTCACCAGCGTGGCGCCATGCTCGATCGCCAGGGCGGCCATCGGCGTCCGACAGGGACGAACGCTGATCGTCGGGGGCCGGGCGACGGCCTCGTCCGCCGGTATACTCGCGGGAATGTCTCCTCTCGAGAACGCGACGATCGCGACCGTCGGTTCGGGCGTCATGGCCGAGTCGATGATCGCCGGCCTGCTCCGCGGCCAGCTCGTCGAGCCGCACCAGATCGTGGCGAGCCACCCGCGCCGGGAGCGGCGCGAGCAGCTCGCCGAAACGTACGGGATCCGGGTCAGCGCCGACAACGTCGAGGCGGTCGAGGGCGCGGACGTCGTCCTGCTCGCGATCAAGCCGCAGATGCTCGCCCGCGTCGGGCGCGAGATCGGTCCGCACCTGCGACCGGGCCAGCTCGTCCTCTCGATCATCGCCGGGGCGACGACGAAGGCACTGATCGGGACGCTCGGCTACCGCCAGGTCGTCCGGAGCATGCCGAACACGCCGGCCCAGATCGGCAAGGGGATGACCGTCTGGTATGCGACGCCCGAGACGACTCCCGCCCAGCGCGCCCAGGCGAGCACGATCCTGCGCGCCCTTGGTCATGAGATCGAGGTCGACGATGAGAAGTTCGTCGCCATGGCCACCGCGGTCAGTGGGACCGGGCCGACGTACGTCTTCCTCGTCATGGAGGCGCTCATCGACGCGGCCGTTCACCTCGGGTTCCCCCGCCACGTTGCGCACGACCTCGTGATCGAGACGCTCGAGGGGAGTGCCGCCTTCGCCCGATCGAGCGGGATGCACCCGGCGGTCCTGCGCAACATGGTCACCTCGCCGGGCGGGACGAGCGCGGCCGCCCTCCACGAGCTCGAATCGGGGCGCCTGCGGACGGTCCTCTCCGAGGCGGTCTGGGCGGCCTATCGCCGGACCGTCGAGCTCGGCGACCAACTCGAGGCGAGCCTCGCGGCCCCCGCCCCGGCCACAACCCGCGCCCCCGCCCCAGCTCTGGCCGCACCTCCCGCCACCGCCCCGGCCGACGAGCCCGCCTGAGCGGAGCCGCACCTCGATGCCCACCGCCGACCCGCTGCGCGACGTCCTCACGATCGAGCGGATCGTCGCGACCGAACCGCTTCGCGAGTTCCGGCTCAGCCCGCGCGAGCGGATCGTCGCCTGCACCGCCGAGGTGGCCGGGGCGCGCCAGATCCTGCTCCTGCCGCTCCGCGGCGGCCGGCCAACCCAGCTCACCGCCTCCGAGAAGCCGGCCTCCGATCCGCAGTGGTCACCCGATGGCCGGCGGATCGCGTTCGTCCGCGACCGGGCGATCTGGGTCGTCGAGGCCGACGGTTCGCGCGAGGTGTCCGTGTCGCGCCATCCGGCCGGAGACAGCCGCCCGCGCTGGTCGCCCGATGGCCGGCGGATCGCGTTCATCTCGCGTCGCCGGGGCTGGTCACAGATCTGGCTCATCGATGCCCCGGTGCCCCGCCGCGGTCGTCCGTCGAAGAACCCCCGACCGCCCGAACCACGCGTCGTCACCGAGTCGGGTCTCGACGTCGACTCGTTTGCCTGGTCGCCCGACGGCTCGCGGATCGCGCTCGTCGCGCAGCCACCGGTCGGGCCGCCCTCACCGGCTTCGAACCGTCACCGGGTCTCGATCGCGGATCTTGCCAGCGGCGAGCGCCGCGTCCTTGGTGACGGTGCTTGGGAGACGGGCGTGGGCTGGTTGCCCGACGGGAGCCTCCTCTTCATCTCCGACGCCGACGGCTGGTTCCAGGTCGTGCGCGGTTCCGTCGATGGGACGGAGCGGGTCGTGCTCACGAGCGGCGCCCGCGAGCACGGTGAGCCGGACGGCGGATACGGATACGTTCCGCTCCCGTCGCCCGACGGCAGCCGCTTCACTCACATCGAGGTGCAC
>JAJYXX010000353.1:0-4064 GCA_021801545.1 Chloroflexota bacterium
GGCGCCGCGCACCCCGCGCTCTGGCCGCCGGGCCGCCGGCGCTCTGGGGGCCGGCGGCGCTCGGCGGGCGATCGGCGGCCTCCGCGGCCTTGGCGAGCACGCGTTCGCCGATCCGCCGCTCGCGTCCTCGCTTCCCGCGCAGCGGCGGCGTCATCATCGGTCGGACTCGGCCGGCTTCGTCTTCCGCCAGCCGGTGCGGGTCCGGCGCACTCCGTCCGGCCCCGGCGGGCCGTCGACCGCACCGGGGGCAGCGAGCCGGTCGCTGTCGGCCGGGCGCAGCTCGAACCGGTTGTGCTGGTTGGCGGCCTTGCTCGTTCCCTCGCGCGCCCACGTCTCGACCGCGTCGGCGGCCGCATCGAGCAGCTCGTCGAGCCGCTCACGCTCGGCCGGATGGAAGCCGCTCAGGACATGGTCGACAGCGTTCCGACCGGGCTCCCCGATCCCGATCCGCAACCGACTGAACTTCTCTGTCCCGAGCTCCTCGATGATCGAGCGCAGTCCGTTGTGGCCGCCTGCCCCACCACCTTCGCGAAACCGGAGCTTGCCGAACGGGAGGGCCAGGTCGTCGGCCACGACGAGGATCTCCGAGAGCGGAGCGTGTTCGCGCGCGAGCACCTTGCGAACCGCCAGCCCGGACTCGTTCATGTACGTCAACGGCTTGACGAGGATGAGATCCAGCCCGCGGTAGCGACCCCGAACGACAACTGCCGCGTCGCGCGTCCGGCCGCGACCCGCCCAGCCCACTCGATCGGCGAGACGATCGAGAACCATCCAGCCGATGTTGTGGCGCGTCTGCGCGTACTGGTCACCCGGGTTTCCGAGGCCGACGACGATCTTCACGGTGCCTCCGCTGCTCGCGGGCCGCCCCACCTCACCCGCCCAGCGCCGGTGAGGCCATCGGACGGCACACCGAACGGGCCCGATCCCGTCCGGGAGGGCCCGGGAGGATGGTACCAGCCGGCGCCCTTCTTCCCGGCGCGGTGTTCCCGACTTCCCGGCGGTCCCCATCCTCCCCTCGTCACCCAGGCTCTGGGCCGATCCGCGCTGCCGCCAGATCCTTCGATTTCGTACTACGATTTCGCTAGCCGGCAGGCGGGCGACCTCGGCCGATCGATAGGCGGCCGCCAGATCCTTCGATTTCGTACTACGATTTCGCAGCGACTACGGCCGCAGCACCCTTCCCGCGCGGAGCACACCACCGGCCGAGCGCACGGCAGCCTTCGCCTGCGATGCCCCCGCCGGAGTCCGCCGACACGCCCGCCACAGCCGCCGACACGCCCGCCACAGCCGCCGACACGCCCGCCGGAGTCCGCCGACACGCCCGCCACAGCCGCCGCTGCAACAGCCGCTGCTTCGACGGGGAGAACCTGATGTGCACGATCCTTGGAACCCTTCAGCGGGCTGCCCGTGAGTACGGGCGGCGCTTCGCGGAGCGGACGGTCGAGACGGGCCTGACGACCCCGGAGATCCTCGCCCTCCGCTACGTCGTCGAGAACGACGACGCGACAGTCGCAGATATGCGGAGCGCGCTCGCCATGAGTGCCTCAACGCTCTCGAGCCTCCTCGCTCGACTCGAGCGGCTGGGCTACGTCAGGCGGCGCTCGGCGCGCCGAGACCGACGCTCGGTCGAGGTCGTGCCCACCCAGGTCGGGCGCGGGGTGGCATCGATCGTGACGGAGATCCAGCTCGACCTCGAGGCCGACGTTCGAGGCCTGCTCCTGCCTGGTGACTTCGAGGCCTTCGTGCGTATCGCGGACGCCGTCGCCGAGCTTGAGCCGGCTGAGATCGACCCGCGAGACGGGCTCCCGCTGGCGACCGCCTGACGATCTACCCGCCGAGCAAGCTCAGCTCGAGCACGCGCATCGCGCCCTCCTCGACGGAATCTGCGTGGTCCCAGCCGCAGAGGTGGAGCGCCCCGTGGGTGACGAGGAGACGCAGCTCGTCGGCCGGCGCCCAGCCGACGTCGCCGGTCTGGCCACCGCGGCCGGTCGCGGCCTGCTCGATCGCCCGCTCGACCGAGACGACGATGTCGCCAAGGTGCGGCCGGGCGCCGGGCGGCAGGGCGAACCCGGGGGGCGCCCCGGCTTCGGTGGCTTCTCCAGTCGCGGCGCCCGTCCCGGCTGCGCCAGCCGTCCGCCCTCGTCGCTCTCGCCAATCGGCACCCTCGTGGGGCGGATACGCCTCGGGCGGCAGAAGCGGGAACGAGAGGACATCGGTCGGCCCGGTCTTCCCCATGTGCGCCGCATTCAGCGCGGCGAGCTCGGCGTCGTCGCTCAGGACGAGCCCGACCGAGGCCGGCCGCGGCGCCCCGGCCGCCTCGAGCGCGCCCCGGATCGCCCGGGCCAGCGACGCCCGCGAGACCTTCGCCTGCGCGAGAAGTGATCGGACACCGGGCCGGACGATGAGATCGATCCGCCAGGGTGCCAGGTAGATCGCCCTGCTGACGCCCGTCGGCTCAGGCACCCGTGCCGGCACCTCGCCGGGACTCGAGCTCGACGATTTTGCTCTGCGGGTACGCCACCCGCTGGTGGTACATCCCGCGGAGCTGGGCGACGAACGCCTCCCGGATCCGCTCGAGATCGCGCAGCGTCAGGTCGCACTCGTCGAACTGGCCGTCGCTCAGCCGCTCGTCGATGATCCGCTCGACCATCGCCCGGGTCGCCGCTTCGTCGCGCGAGGAAAGCGAACGGACCGAGGCCTCAACCCCGTCGGCGAGCATGATCAGCGCCGCCTCCCGCGACTGGGGCTTGGGACCCGCATGACGGAATCGGCGCGCGTCCACCGCGTCGGCCGCACGGGCCCCCTCGGGGGTACCCAGCCCCCCGAACGGGGCGGCCGCCTGCTCACGGGCCTTGCCATAGAAGTAGCCCATGATCGCGGTCCCATGGTGCTGGGGGATGAACGCGATCAGCGTCTTGGACAGGTGCGCCCGGTAGGCGATGTCGATCCCGTCGGCGACGTGCTGCTTGAGGATCTGGGCCGACGCCTCGGGTTCGAGCTGGTCGTGGATGTTCTCCCCGCCTTCCTGGTTCTCGATGAACGCGAGTGGGTTGGCGAGCTTGCCGATGTCGTGGTAGTAGGCCGCGACCCGGGTGAGGAGTGGGTCCGCACCGATCGCCTCGGCCGCCCGCTCGGCGAGGTTGCCGACCATGAGCGAGTGGTGGTACGTGCCCGGCGTCTCGACGAGGAGCCGGCGCAGAAGCGGCTGGGACGGGTTGGCGAGCTCGAGGAGCTGGAAGACCGTGAGGATGCCGAACAGGTTGCCGAGGACTGCAAAGCTGCCGACCGCAGCCACGGCCGACCCGCCGGCCGCCGACGCCGACGCGCCCCAGAGCTGGAGGATGCCGGTCAGGTCACGCTCGCCGAGGAGCGAGAACGTCGTCACGACGAGGGCGTTCACGATCAGGATGGCGGCGCCGGCGCGGACGAACGACTGGAGCCGGTCGCCGCGCCGGATGGCGATGATCCCGGCGAACCCGCCGAGGAAAACGTAGGTCGCAATCTCGAGTGAGCTGCCGTTCACGAGGCCCGCGATCAGTGCGATGACCGCGACGACGACGGTCGCGGTCCCCGCGTCGAGCAGGATCGCCAGCAGAACCCCGGCCGCGGCGACGGGGAGGAAGAACGGCAGGATCGAACGGCCGGCCGTCAGCTTCAGGGCAAAGGCCGTGAAGAGGAGCATCAGCCCGAGCAGGAGCAGGACGTTGTTCCGGTGCCAGAACGCCGGCCGGAACCGCTGGATCCAGGCCAGGAGCAGCCCGACGAGCAGGATCGCGGCCACGAACCAGCCGGCCAGGCGGGCGAGGTCGAGGCGCGACTCGTTCAGCCCGAAGGCGTCGATCTTCTCCATGTCCGCCGCGGTGATCGGGTGCCCGGCGTCGACGATCACCTCGTTCTGGCGGATCTGGACCATGACCGGCGCCACGGCCCGCTCCGCGTCCTGGCGGGCTTGCTCGGTCAGCAGCTCGCTGTACGAGGAGTTCGCGACAAGAAGCGGGGCGAGGATCTCGGCAGCGAGGGCGCGCTCGGCGGGGGTGAGATCGCCGAGCAGCCGGGAGCCGAGG
>JAJYXX010000353.1:4164-5522 GCA_021801545.1 Chloroflexota bacterium
TCGCGCCGGTCGCGGCGATCGCCTCGTCGACGAGCGCCACCAGCTCATCGTCGGTCAGCGCCCGCGGCAGGTAGTCCTGGAGGATCGCGATCTCCGCCTCCTCCTTGGCAGCCAGGTCCTCGCGGCCGCCGGCCCGGAACGCCTCGACCGACTCGCGGCGGGTCTTCACCTCACGCACGAGAACGGCGAGCAGCTCGTCGTCGGTGAGGGGCCGGCGATTCTGCTTCTCGAGGTTGTACGCGGCGTTCGTCACCATCCGCAGGACGTCGCGGCGCAGCGCATCACCCGACCGCATCGCGGCGGTCAGGTCCTCGTGGATCCGTTCGCTCAGGGACACCGGAATGGCACCTCGGGACCGGGCCGGACGGCCGACCTAGCCCTGCTGCGTGCGGGCGGCCTTCTTGCGCTTCGCTTCCTTGCGCTTGCGCTTCACGCTCGGCTTCTCGTAGTGCTCGCGACGGCGAGCCTCGGCGAGAATGCCGCTCTGCTGGATCTTCTTGTTGAAGCGGCGCAGGGCGCTCTCGAAGGTCTCGTTTTCACCCACTCGAACTTCTGCCAATGCCGGAATCACCTCCCCGGGCCTCGTGCTGGTACCCGCAGCGCGCTCGTGGCCGGCGGCAGACTGCGTCTCGACGGCACGCGGCTGCGGCCGTCGACAGGCTCGCGGAGTCTAGCCGAGCCTTCGGGCGTGGTCAAACGGCGCTTCGGACGGATCGTCCGGGCCGACCGTCACCGTCCCGGGCCAGCCGAGCCACGGCGAACGGCCCGCGCGACGGAACGCGTCCCGCCGACACCCAGTACGCCGTACGATGACGACATCGTGCTGCACCTCGTCGACCGGGGACTCCTGCCGTTCACGGCAATCGCGCTCGTCGCCGGCCTCCTCGCCCGCCTGGCCGGGCAGGAAGTGGCGGCCGACGTCGTCTGGGGCGCGGCGTCGGCGGTCGTATCGGTCCGGCTCCTCGTCGGCATCGTCGACGACCTGCGCCACGGCCGGACCGGGGTCGACCTGATCGCCCTGCTCGCGATGGCCGGTGCGATCGCCCTCGGCGAGTACCTCGCCGGGGCGGTGATCGGGCTGATGCTCGCCACCGGGCAGTGGCTCGATCGCTACGCGGAAGGGCGAGCCCGGCGCGAGCTCTCGACGCTCCTCGCGCGCGCGCCGCGGGTCGTCCACCGCTACGAGGACGGCGAGCTCACGAGCCCGCCGATCGAGGAGGTCGGCGTCGGCGACGTCCTGCTCGTGAAGCCGGGCGAGATCGTGCCGGTCGACGGGCTCGTCCTGACCCCGGGAGCCATGCTCGATGAGAGCACCCTGACCGGCGAGCCGCGCCTCGTCTCGCGCGACGTCGGCGAGC
>JAJYXX010000179.1:0-2471 GCA_021801545.1 Chloroflexota bacterium
ACGTCGTGCCCCAGATCGCGACCTGGAAGCGGCGGGTCCTCCGCGAGCGCGAGTTCGGCGACGTGCACGAGCACCATCTCCACGGGGTCTAGGCGAAGGAGGTCGACATGCCCGACGAGAGCCAGGAAGAGACCGGCGTCAAAGGGGTCTTCGGCAAGCTTCGGGAGGTCACCTACGGGATGGCCGCCCACGACATGACGCGCTACGCGATGCGGACGCGGGCGAGCATGGAGCACCTGTTCATCCTGACCACGATGGGTGATCTGCTCGGGGTGCCGATCCTGCCGCCCTACTACTCGCTCCGCCTGCTGCCCTATGTCGTGCCCCAGATCTCCACCTGGAAACGGCGGATGCTCCGTGAGAAGGACCTCACGGACGCGATGTTCTAGGCCATGACCACCTTCGATGCGGCCGGCTCCGCCGGCACCCCGACCCCCTCGGTACCGACTCTTTCGGCTGGCGTGGACTCGCTTGCCGAGCTGTTCGTCCGCCACCCAGAGCGCCGCTACGTGATGTTCGGCGGGAAAGGTGGTCTCGGCAAGACGACCTTCTCGGCCGCCACCGCGTTCTGGCTCGCGCAGCAGGGCAAGAAGGTCCTCGTCTTCTCGGTCGACCCGCAGGCCAGTCTCTCGGACATCTTCCAGCGCGACATCTTCGGTAAGGGCCCGGTGAAGATCGTGGAGAACCTGTGGGCCCAGGAGATCGACGCGGACAGCCACATCAAGGCGTACCAGGACGAGATCCGCCGCAAGATCCTCGACATGTACGGGCTCGAGGAGGTTCCCCAGGAGATCGAGGACTACATCCAGGCGGCCTCGGCCGAGCCGGCGATGGAGGAGAGCGCGATCTTCGACTCCGTCGTCGATATCGTCGTCCAGGGCGACTACGACTACTACATCTACGACCTGGTCCCGCTCGGCCACGCGCTCTACTACCTCTCGATGGCCAAGGTCTACGACGAGTGGATCGGCAAGATCACCCAGCTGCGCGAGGAGATGCGGGAGTACGAAGAGGTCGCCGCCCGGATGCGGCGCCAGAAGGAGGTCGACGAGGACCAGATCCTGTCCGAGCTCCAGTACATCCGGGGGCGGATCAACAGCGCCTCGCGGATTCTCACCGACCGCGACCGGACCGCCTTCTTCTTCGTGGTCGTGCCCGAGCCGATGATCCTGCTCGACACGCGCAAGGCGGCCGAGCTGTTCGCCAGGTTCGACGTCCCGATCGGCGGCTACGTCGTCAACCGGGTGCTGCCGGCCGAGCTCGCGCGCGAGGCGAACGTACCGGCCTACCTGCGCCACCGGATGGAGATGCAGCGCGAGCAGCTCGGGGAGATCCGGCGGACGTTGGGCGACGAGGTTCTCGCATACGTGCCGGAGCTCGAGCGCGACGTGACCGGGTTACCGATGATCGAGCGGCTGGCGGGGATCATGTACGCGGGAGTCACGCTGCCGGCGGGAGGTGCGCGATGAGCACGGCTGTTGCGGCCCGGGACGCCCTCGTCGAGACCTCGATCACCGACTTCTTCGCCGGCCACCCCGGTCTGCGCTATGTCTTCTTCGGCGGCAAGGGTGGTGTGGGCAAGACAGTCATGGCCGGGATGGCGGCCGTTCGTCTGGCGCGCCAGGGACGCCGGGTCCTGCTCGCCTCGACGAACCCGGTCCATAGCCTCTCCGGCCTCCTCGGTCAGGACGTCTTCGGCCGGCACGTGCCTGTCGAGGGCGTCGAGAACCTGTGGGCCTACGAGATCGACACGAAGGACGCGATCGAGCGCTCCAAGCGCGAGATCCGCGAGAAGATCCAGTGGTTCCTCAAGTTCGCCGAGATCTCGACGAAGGCGGAGGAGTTCGTCGAGGCCGCCACGATGAACCCCGCGTTCGAGGAGTCGGCCATGTTCGAGAACATGGTCGATCTCATGTTCAAGGACGAGTACGACGTCTACGTGTTCGACACAGCTCCGACCGCGAACGCCCGCCGTCTTCTCGGTATGTCGAAGGTGTACGGGCTGTGGGTCCAGAAGATGCTCAAGTCGCGCGAGGAGGCGCAGTCGCTCCGCGAGGCCCTCTCCTTCACGAAGAAGAAGGAGCAAGACCCGCTCATGACGTACCTCGTCGACTTCCGCGACCGGATCCACCATGCGCGCGAACTGCTCACCGACCCCGCGAAGACGGCCTTCTTCTTCGCGACGCTCCCCGAGGCGCTGCCGATCGCGGTGATCCGCCGCTTCATCGACTGGTTCACCGACTTCGGGATCCCGGTCGGGGGCGTGATCGTCAACGGCGTCATCTCGCCGGACAAGGACGAGGAGCTGCCCGAGTTCGTCCGCAACCGGATCGCGATGCAGGACGAGTACCTGGTCGAGATCAAGAACCGCTTCGATGGCCAGGTCCGCGCCGTTCTGCCGCTCTATGACAGCGACATCCAGGGCGTTCCGGCGCTCGAGTTGGCGGCCGCGGCGCTTTTCGCCTCGCCGC
>JAJYXX010000179.1:2571-5502 GCA_021801545.1 Chloroflexota bacterium
GATGATGCCGTGGCGCGCTCATCTGCTGGTCACCGTGCTATCCTCGCCGCCTCACGGCGAGGAACGAGAGGAGTAGCGTCCAGTCGGCCATCCAGAGAGCACGGCGCTGGTGCGAGCCGTGCGGCCCGGGGACGTGAACGTCGCTCGCGAGCCGGGACGGGAGGCGCCCGATAGCGCGCCGCGAGGGTGCCCGGGTTGCCCGCTGTGGGCCCCGGGCCGCGATGAGCGGACCGGCCGAGCACCGAACCAGCTGGTGGTACCACGACCCCGTTCGTCCGCTGGGCGAGCGGGGCGTTCTGTTTCACGGAGAAGACGATGGCGCACACGACCGAGCAGGCGACCGAGCAGGCGACCGAGCCGGGCGGGCTGAGCAAGGCATACCGGCCGTCGGAGGTCGAAGGCCCGATTTACGAACGTTGGCTCGCCGCCGACGTGTTCGCGCCCGACGGCGCCGGCTCGCGGGCCGACGACAGCCTCGAGCCGTTCGTCATCATCCAGCCCCCGCCGAACGTCACCGGCTCGCTCCATCTCGGCCACGCCCAGCGCTCCTCGGTCGAGGACCTGATGATCCGTCGCGCCCGGATGACCGGCCGCCCGACCCTCTGGCTGCCGGGCCTCGACCACGCTTCGATCGCGGCGCAATTCGTCCTGGACCGCATCCTCGCCGCCGAAGGCGAGACGCGCCAGAGCCTGGGGCGTGAGCGCTATCTGGCCAGGATGTGGCGCTTCGTCGAGGAGACCCGGACGACGATCCTCACCCAGCAGCGGCGAGTCGGGGCCTCGCTCGACTGGAGCCGGCTGCGGTTCACGATGGACGAGATCTCGGCTCGGGCCGTCCGGGAGTCGTTCACCCGGCTCTACCGCGAGGGCCTCGCCTATCGGACCGAGGCGCTCGTCAACTGGTGCCCCGGCTGTCGGACGAGCGTCTCGGACCTCGAGGTGATCCCCACCCCCGAGGCCGGCACCCTCTGGTCGATCCGCTACCACCTGCTCGACGCCGCCGGGCGCCCCGATCCCGAGGCGACGATCACCGTCGCCACGACCCGCCCCGAGACGATCCTGGGCGACACCGCGGTCGCGGTTCACCCCGAGGACCCTCGCTACCGCGATCTCGTCGGCCGGATGGCGCTCATTCCGTTCGTCGAGCGGGCGGTGCCGATCATCGCCGACCCGGTCGTCGACCGCGCGTTCGGCACCGGGGCGGTGAAGATCACGCCCGCCCACGACCAGGACGACTACCAGACCGGCCGGCGCCACGGGCTGCCGGCGATCGATATCCTCGAGGACGACGGTCGGATCAACGTCCTCGGTGGCCCGTTCGCCGGGCTCGACCGGGCGGACGCCCGCCGGGAGATCCTCGGTCGCCTCGAGCTTGCCGGTGACGTGGTCGCCGCCACGCCGCACGAGATGCTGATCGGGCGCTGCCAGCGTTCGAACGACATCATCGAGCCGCGCCTGAAGACGCAGTGGTTCATCCGGACGAAGCCGCTCGCTGAGGGCGCGCTCGCGGCCACCCGAACGGGTCGGACGCGGATCCTGCCCGAGCGGTTCGTCAAGGTCTGGGAGCACTGGCTGACGGAGATCCGCGACTGGAACGTCAGTCGCCAGCTCTGGTGGGGCCATCGGATCCCGGCCTGGTACTGCCCCGACGGCCATGTCACGGTCTCACCCGAGAAGGACGGCCCGACCGCCTGCGAGGTCTGCGGGCGTCCGGCCGCCGAGCTGAGCCAGGACCCCGACATCTTCGACACCTGGTACAGCTCGGGCCTGTGGCCGTTCTCGACCCTCGGTTGGCCCGAGGAGACCGAGGACCTGCGCCGCTTCTACCCGGGCTCGGTGATGGAGACCGCCTACGACATCATCTTCTTCTGGGTCGCCCGGATGATGATGCTCGGCATCCACTTCATGGGCGAGGCGCCGTTCCACACCGTCTACCTGAGCGGGATCGTGCGCGACCCGTACGGCCAGAAGATGTCGAAGACGAAGGGGAACGTCGTCGACCCGCTCGAGTCGATCGAGGAGTTCGGCGCCGACGCCCTCCGCTTCTCGCTCATCAACGGCACGGCGCCGGGCAACGACATGCGCCTCGGTCGCGAGAAGCTCGAGAACGGGCGCAACTTCGCGAACAAGCTCTGGAACGCGGCCCGGTTCGTCCTCGGGGCCCGTCCGGCCACGATCCCGGCGGGCGCCACTCGGCGGACGCCGGATCCGGTGGGGCTCGGGCCGGCCGAACGCTGGATCCGCTCGCGCCTCGCGGCCACCGTCGCCGCCGTCGACCGGGCGATCGCGGACTACCAGTTCGGCGAGATGACGCGCACGCTCTACGAGGCGATCTGGAGCGAGTATTGCGACTGGTACCTCGAGTTCGCGAAGGTCCGGCTCGCCGACGAGGCGCTCGCGGCGGACGAGCGCGAGGCGACGTGGTGGACGCTTGTCGAGGCGCTCGACACGTACCTGCGGTTGCTCCACCCGGTGATGCCGTTCGTGACCGAGGCGATCTGGGGCGCGCTGCCCCACGAACCGGGCGACCCTGAGCTGCTGATCGTGGCCCGCTGGCCGGCGGCCGGCGAGCGTGACGGGACCGCCGAGGAGGAGCTCGGGGCGCTGATCGGGCTCGTCCACGGCATCCGCAACGCCCGCTCCGAGGCGCGGATCGAGGCGGCAACGTGGCTGCCGGTCGGGGCGTACGTCCCGGCCCGGCTCGGCCCGACGTTCGACGCGCTCCGGCCGGCGCTGGAGCGCGTCGCCCGGGCGCGGCCGATCGAACGTCGTCCGTCCCGCGATGCGCTCCAGGGGGCGGCCCGCCCGGGGGCGCTCTCGGTGATCGTCGGTGAGCTCGAGGCCCTCGTCGCGCCGCCGGCGGCGAGCGAGGCGAGGGCGAACCTCGAGCAAGCACGCCTCGAGAAGGAGCTCGCCGAGGCCGAACGGCTG
>JAJYXX010000331.1 GCA_021801545.1 Chloroflexota bacterium
CCCTTCTCGGGCTCCAGGCGGGCGACGACGCCGACGACCTGCGCGTCGGGCACCATCCCGTACTCCTCGCGGAGCGTGCAGCACGGCTCCTGGTGGTCGTAGCGTTCGAGATCGACGCCGTTGTAGACGAGCGAGACCGGCGCCCCGACCCGTCCCTCCGCGGCGATCTTTGTCTTGATCGAGCGCGACACCGCGATCAGGTGATCCATCTCCGGGGTGAGCAGGCGGAGCATCTCGCGATCCTCGGGCGAACGGACGCGGGACGAGTGGACGGTCGAGACGACGTACGGCCGTCGGTGGCCGATCGACCCGAGCGCGATCGCCGCCCGGGTCCCGACGAGTTCGGCCCGGTACATGTGGTTGTGGACGACGTCCGGGCGGATCTCTGCCAGGAGCGCCGCCAGCGCCCCGACCGCGACCGCGTCGTCGTGCCCGTCGAGGACGGTCACCGGCACCCCGAGCCGGGCGATCCGGCGCGCCGCGCTGCCGGGTGACAGCGAGACGACGCTCACCTCGTAGCGCGACCGATCGAGGCGCGAGACGAGCGAATAGACGTGCTCCTGGGCGCCGCCGTTCGTCCCGGTCGCGAGCACCTCGACGACCCGGACTCGGCGCCCGTCGGGCAACGGCCCGCGCTCGACCGGCTCGAGACAGGGATCGTCGGGCTGCGGCCTGCCCATCAGCGGTGCCCGCCGGTCATCGGCTCAGCGCTCCGCACGCCGGACGAGGAGTCGCTGGATCGGCTCGTCGACGGCGCCCCACTCGTACTTGTACGGCTCGTTGCCACGCAGGAAGTCGAGCCTGCGCCGGCCACACTCGATCGCCCGGGCGACGTAGCGGGCGACCATGACGACGCCGGGCGAGAGCTCGCGGGCGACCGGGTCGACCCCGGCGTTGTAGTAGTAGAGGCGTTCGCCGTCGTCGAAGTGGATGCCCGCCGCGACCCGCCGCCCGGCGACGGTGAGGACGCTCAGGCGCAGCGGCCCCGCCGGGCCGAACAGCTCGAACAGCCGGCGGAAGAAGACGCGGCTCGCCGCGCCGCCGGGGGTCGGGGGAAAGAGTCCGTCGGCGCCCCAGCGCCTCTGGTGGAGCTCGATGAACGTCTCGAGCTCGGCGAGCGGATCGGGCACCTCGGCCAGGACGACCTCGCCGGCCGCCTCGGCCCGGCGCAGCTTGCGCCGGATCTCGTGGCGCTCCTTCTTGCCGAGCGTGTCGAGGTAGGCCTCGAAGTCGGCCCCCTCGGACAGCGTGATCACCGGGCAGACGTCCTCACGCTCGACGTTCAGCGTCCAGCCCTCGGTCGCTTCGCGCCGGAGAAAGGCACCGGCAAGCGCGTCGGCCGCCGGGTCGGCGCAGCGCAGCCGCCGGAGGTCGATGACGTCCCAGGGCGCCGGATGGGCGTCGTCGGGGGCAGGCGGTGAGGCGGCGTGGGCGGCGAACGCCTCGGCGATCGAGGGCAGATCGTCGGACGCGCCGAGGACGGTCGCGTAGTCGGCGTGATAGGAGGCGCCGAAGAAGATGGCCTTGGCGGTCGGAGCGACCGGGGTCAGTGTCCCGGGCGAACCGTGGCGCATCGTCGTGTGCACGAGCGCATCGGTCGGCTCGACCTCGTGACGGTGCATGAGCGGGACGATCGCGACCGGGGGTGCATCCGCGCTCGGGGCGCCGTCCGACCCGGACTCGAAGAGGACGAGCGTCTGGTCGTGCGCGTTCGCCCCGTACGCGTCCCACCAGGCGCGGTGAAAGGCCCAGCGCGAGAAGGGGGTGGCCCACGGGTTCCGGGCAGCGAGCGCGTCCCAGGTCGCCGGATCGATCGAGTCGAACGGCCGATGGACGGCCGTCAGCGGCCGGGCGGGCAGACGGGCGACGACGTCGAGGGCGGGAGTCGGGGGACAGGCAGGCTCCCTGCCGGACGTCGTCGGGGTCACGGCCGGGAGGATAGCACCGGGAACAGCGGATCGTTGTCCGCGCAACCGATCGGCGCCGCGCCGGCCCGGCTGCGGCGGTCGCCGGGCGCGCCGACCCGCCCGACCGGTTGCCACCGATCCCGCGAGCGTTGCGAAGAACACCACCGGGTAGACCCACGCCGGTCCCCAGGTGGCAAGCGGGATCACGGCGGCCCACCACTGCCTTCGCTCGAGCAGGAGCGCCACGGGGATGAGCAGGACGACCGCGTAGTGGTCCCAGAGGAGCGGCGAGAGCAGCTGGGACGCGACGACGGTGACGACGTAGCTCGTCTCGTCATCGCGGCGGAGCCAGGCGAAGACCGTGACGAGCCCGACGGCGAGGACGCTCAGCCACTGGATGGCGGTCGCCAACGCCTCGGACGCTCCGGCCTGGTAGGCGATCGCACCGGGCGTGAAGTTGTGCGGCGTCGTCACCGGCGAGCTCACCTTCCGGAGGAGGGCGACGTAGTCGGCCCAGGCGCCCGGCCCGGTGATGCTCGTCGCGACGATGGCAAGCCCGACGAGCGCCGCCGCGCCGAGCGCGACGGCCCGCCACCGCCGCTCGACGACCGCCCAGGCGAAGAGGAGCGCCGGCTGGAGCTTGATCGCCGTCCCGGCCGCAAGTGACCCGGCCAGGACGATCGGGCGGTCCATCCACCGCCAGCCGGCGGCGAAGGCGAAGAGCAGCAGGGGCGTCACCTGGCCGAGCTTCATCGTGTAGAGGAACGGCCACTGGAGTCCGGCGAGGAGGAGAACGAGCCAGCGGATGTCGCGCCGGACCGGCAGGAGGGCGACGCCGGCGACGAACGCGACGACGAGGACCCCGAGCCATGCCGCGAGCGCCACGCCATCGGGCAGGAGGGCGAACGGGACGAACGCGAGGGCAAACGGTGGTGGGTAGAGGTAGATCGCGAATCCACCCGCCAGGTCCACGCCGGGGTCGTAGAGCGGCCGTCCGTCGAGCAGGCGCTGGGCGGCGTGGAGGTACGCCTGGAAGTCATAGCCGAGGGTCGGGCCGGCGGCGGCGAAGATCGTGGCCAGGCCGGCGCTGAACACCGCGACGGCGACGACCGGCAGCGCGACCCGAGCGAAGCGCCGGCCGGATGGCCCGGCCGATCGCACGTCAGCCGGCGGGCCGCTCACGGTCGGCAAGCGCATTGGCGAGGCGGCCGAGGCCGCGATGGAGGAACGGGATCCGGACGAGGTCCCAGGCCACCCGGAGCGCGAGCGTGAGGCCGGGGTGCATCCGCGAGCCACGCCGGTCGTACCAGCGGATCGGGACGACCGCGATCCGGTAGCCGCGCTTGCGGGCCAGGTAGATCAGCTCGACGTCGAAGACGATGCTCGTGATCCGCTGGCGGGCGAACAGGTCGTGGGCCGCCTCGCGGCTGAACCCCTTGAACCCACACTGGGTGTCGCGGACGGGCCCGGCGACCCACACCGAGGCGGGGACGTGGAAGGCCGCCCCGAGCAGGCGCCGGTACGCCGGCTGGCTCTGCCGCATGTCCGAACCGTCGGGCTGGATCCGGCTGCCGAGGGCGACGTCGGCCGATCCGAGCGCCTCGACGAGGAGCGGGAGCTGGTCCGGCGGTGTCGCCATGTCGGCGTCGGCGAAGACGATGACGTCACCGCCGGCGGCGAGCATCCCGGCCTTGACCGCCGCTCCCTTGCCGCCGTGCGGCATGCTCAGCAGCCGCAGGGTCGTCGGGGCGGTCTCAGGGGCCATCGCCTCAGGGCGGGCGCGAACGAGCGCGACCGTCCCGTCGGTGCTCCCGTCATCGACGACGAGGACGTCGATCCGGGCCGGCAGACGGTCCGCTCCCAGGCCGCCATCGCGCGCCTGGCCACCACGGCGCCGCAGGTACCCGAACAGCTCGTCGAGCGCGGAACCGAGCCGCGCCTCTTCGTTGTAGGCGGGCAGGACGAGCGTCAGGCTGGCGGGCATCACGCCGCGCAGTCTATCGGTTGGGCCCGCCGCCGGGCCCGCCGGGGCAGCTTCCGGGGCAGCCTCACCGGAACGGGAACCCCGCGCCCGCGAGGATCGCGGATACGGCCTGGGTCGTGTTAGGGCTCGGAACGCAATAACCTCCACAAGTGTAGACGCGCAAGATGGTGGACGTGACCGGCGTACGGGCCACTATGGGGGCTGGTGGGGGCGCGGTGCGATGGTGTAGTTCCACTCACCGTGGAAGCCGTGCGGCGAGAGAGCGAGGCGGGCAAAGTCCGCATCGCTGACCCGGACTCCCGCCGGGTAGGTGCCCATATCCAGCGCCGCTTTCACGTGCAGGCCGCTGCGGGTGGTGGTCGCGCCGATCAACTCGACGATCACCTCGTGGCTGACCAGGGGTCGCCCGCGCCAGTTGCTGCTGATGTGGGCGAAGAGCCGATGCTCGATCTTGTTCCATTTGCTGGTCCCCGGCGGGAAGTGGCTCACCGTGATCGTGAGCCCGGACTCGCGGGCGAACTGCGCCAGCTCCCATTTCCAGAGCCGGAGCCGATAGCCGTTGCTGCCGCCGCCATCGGCGCAGACCTGCAGCCGCCGTGCCTCCGGGTAGACGGCCCGACCGACCTGCTGCCACCAGCGGCGGATGCTTTCCACCGCGAAGGCGGCGGTGTCATGGTCGGTGCCCACGTTGACCCAGCCGCTGTCGGCGGCCAGGTCGTAGACCCCGTAGGGGATCGCCTTGCCGAGCTCCGGGTCCAGGAAGTCGTGGACGTTGACGCGCTCCGGTTGCCCCTGGCGGTGCCACTCGCGGCCGCCGTTCTTGAAGGGGCCGACCAGCTCCTTCTTCTTGGTGTCCACGCTGATCACCGGCTCGCCCGCCGCCAGGCTGTCGCGCACCCGCTCGTTGAGGTAGCGGAACTGGGCATCGCGATCCTGGTGCTGCCGACCCTCCAGGCCCTTGGCGTTGCCCTGCAGGCTGTAGCCCAGCCGCCGGAGCAGCACCCCGACCACCCGGTGGCTGACGGGGTGTCCCTGGGCGGTGAGCGCGTCGGCGAGCTGGCGGGTGCTCTTGCAGGTCCAGCGCAGGGGACTCTCGGGGTCGCCCCGCGTGTCCGGATCCACCAGCGCGTCCAAGGCCGCGAGCAGCCCGGGATCTTTCACCTGGGCTGGCTTGCGGCCGCCACCGGGACGGCGCGAGCGGGTCCCGGCTTCGGACCGCGGTGCTTGCTCGAGCTCCTCCACGCCCTTGCTGACCGTGGTGCGCGACACCCCGGCCGCGGCGGCCACCACCGAGACGCCGCCCCACCCCAGGGCTCGCGCATGGGCGCCGTAGAGGAGCCGTCGCTGGCGCTCCGTCAGATGGGGCGTGACGATCCTGAAGACCTCGGAGAGCTGAGCGTCGGCGACCACCTCCCTATTCTGACTCCACCCGGCCTACTCGTCTAGATTATTGCGTTCCGCGCCCTTACCGAAGACGAGCACCAGCTGGCGCGCCCAGACGACCTCGTAGACGAGGCCCGCAGCCCCGGACAGGACGAAGATCAGGAGGATCGGCCAGCGGCGAGTGGTCATCGTGCGCTGATCGTCGCAGGTTCGCCCTTACTCAGCCC
>JAJYXX010000284.1 GCA_021801545.1 Chloroflexota bacterium
CAGCGGCCTGACCGCCTCCGCCCCGAGGTACGGGTTCACCGTCACCGCGTCGGCCCCGAGGCTGTCGTAGAGGGCCGCCGCCTGGCGCGCCGCGGTCGAACCAATGTCGGCCCGTTTCGCGTCGGCGATCAGCGGCACCTCGCCGGGCAGCGCCGCCCGGAGCCGCTCGAGCGCCGCCAGGCCGCCCGATCCGAACGCCTCGAAGAAGGCGAGGTTCGGCTTCACGGCCGCGGCGTACGGGACGGCCGCCTCGACCACGAGGCGCGCGAACGCCTCGACACCGCGCAGGTCGGCGCTGAAGCCGGCCGGCAGCGCCCCGGGATCCGGATCGAGCCCGAGGCAGAGCACGGTCTCCGTCGCGGCGGTCCGGGCGGCGAGCCGCTCGAGGTACGACGCCGGCGTGCTCACGGCCGTGCTCACGGGGCGGCCGAGCCGGCGGGCGAGGCGCCACTGCCCGGTGGCGCGGCCGGCGGAGGCGGCGTCCGTGGCGGGAGCTGATTGGCCGGGACGTACCAGCTCGGGCGCGAGCCGCCGTCGAGCCCGCTGTAGCGGGTGAGATCGAGCGTCTCGCCCACCGTCCAGCCCGGGGCAGTGCCCGTGAGGCGGGCGAGCTTGAGATCGACGATCCCGTCCTCGATGTGGAGATAGGCGATCTCGTCGCCCGCCGGCGACCAGACCGGACCCCACGAGCGCCCATCGTTCGTCAGCCGCATCACCTCGGCGCCGGTCTTGAGGTCGAGAATGACGACGTCGGTGCCCAGGCTGTTCGTCTTCGTCGCCGCGACGTACATCCCGTCGGGCGACCAGGCCGGGGCCATGTAGCCGGGTCCCGTCAACGCGTTCGCCTTCTTCGTGGCGGGATCCCAGCGCCAGATCGAGGGCGCGCCCCGCGCGCCCTCGCGGCCGTTCATCACGTACAGGAGCTGCGCCCGGCCGGTCGGACGCCAGGCCGGGTCCTGGTGACCGAGCGGCGGGTTCTCCGGCAGGCCCAGGGTCGTCAGCTGGCCGCTCGCAATGTCGAAGAGCTGGAGGACGACGTCGTTCTTCGTCGGGTCCGGGCCATCCGAAACGAGCGCGAGCGTCTTGCCCGTGCGATCCGGCACCGGTTGGCGGATCCAGTAGAACCACTCGTACTTCCCGCCCCGGATCGTGTACTTCCCGCTCGCCAGCTCCTGGCGGGTGCTGCCGTCGGGGTGAATCCGGGTGAGGACCGGGTATGTCAGGTCGTAGTAGGTGGCCGAACCGTTCAGGGGAAAGAGCCCGCGTTCGGTCCGCGTCTCGATGAAGTAGATCCAGGTGCCGTCGGCCGACCAGCTCGGCATCGAATCATGCCCGGTGTCGGTGAGCTGGCGGACGCTCGTCCCGCTCTGGAGCCAGACGTTGCCCTGCTTGACGTAGACGAGCGAGCCCGGCACGTTCGCCTTCGGGTCGACGATCACGATGTTCGACGGCGCGGGCGTGCGGTCGACCGCCCCGGCGTCCCCTCCCCCGGCCCGCGACGGCAGGAACGGAAGCTGACCGGTGAAGAGGCCGAGCGTCAGGAGGGCCACGACCGCGAGCCCGATCGCGGAGAGGAGCGGCGCCCGGCCGCTGCCGCGCGGCAGGAGCCCGTACGGATCGCGGCTGCCGCGGGTCGGCCCACGCGAGGCGCCCCCGGGGCGGGAGCCAGACGGGCGGCGGATCACGGCACAGGCCGGGCCGGGGGGCCGGGGTGGGCACCGGCCGGGGTGCCGGCCGCTGCACCCGCCACCGCCGCACCTGCCACGGCCTCGTCGCCGAGAATCCGGGCCGCTTCCGGGTGATGGCCGCTCGGCGCGATGTCGCGAACCTCCAGCTGAAGCGACTCGTAGCCGCCGTAACGCCGGCTGACCAGCCGGGCGACGACGTCCACCCGATCGCCGGGGGCCAGAACTGCGCCGAGGTCGTCCCGCCCGAACGCGATCCCGTCGACCACGTCAAGCTCCCGGCGCAGCGTCAGCTGGGTGTGCCCGCCGTTCGCCTGGCGGATCTTCGTCACGGTCAGGCCGAACACCCCGACGAGCGGATCCGGGTTGCCCGGTCCGGTCGGAGCGAGGCGGGCGAGCTCGGTGAGGAGCGGGTAGTCCACCTCGCGTGCGGGCAGGGCGAGGTCGAGCCGGAGCGCCGGTCGGGGGTCCGGGGGCTCGACCGCTGCGGCAAGAGCAAGGAACTGCTCGCGGAACGTCTCCCAGCGGTCGGCCGCGATCTCGAAGCCGGCTGCGCCACGGTGGCCGCCGTAGCGGATGAACAGCTCGCCGCACTGCTCGAGCGCACCGGCCAGATCGAGGCTGCCGCCGTTCCGGCACGAGGCCCGGACGATCCCCTCGACCTCGGCGCCGACGACCGCCGGTCGGCCCGTCTCCTCGGCCAGGCGTGCTGCCACGAGTCCGACGATCCCGACCGGCCACGGACCGCGGACGATCGTCGCGGCCGCCGTCCGGACCCGCCCGGCGGCGAGCGCGTCGGCGGCGGTCGCCGCCGGCACATCGTCGACGAGCGCCAGGCGAGCTTCGGCGAGGACCTGCTTCGTCGCGTCACGGCGGGTCAGGTTCGCTGCCTCGAGCGCCTCGGCGAGCGCCGCCGCCTCGAGCCCGTCCTCGGCGAGCAGGAGCCGGGCCGCCTCGACCGCCTCCCCCACCCGCCCGGCGGCATTCAGGCGCGGCGCGATCACGAACCCGATCGTCTCGAGCTCGACGCTCGCCGGCGCGACGCCGGCCCGGGCCAGGAGCGCGGCAAGACCCGGACGCGGGGCTGTCCGGAGCCGCTCGAGGCCGAGCCGGACGATCGAGCGGTTCTCACCGAGGATCGGCACGACGTCAGAGACCGCCCCGATCGCGGCCAGCTCGGCGAGCTCGAGCGCGGCCGCCGGCCCACCCGGCGCATCGGCCAGGAGCAGCTGCGCGACCTTGAACGCGACGCCGCTGCCGGCGAGGCGCGGATCGGGGTAGCGGCTGTCGGGCCGATGGGGGTTGACGAGCGCCAGCGCCGGCGGCGGGACCGGCGGGACGTGGTGGTGATCGGTGACGAGGACGTCGATCCCGCGGGCGGCGGCGGCGGCGATCTCGGCGTGGCTCGTCGTACCGCAGTCAACGGTCACGAGCAGCCCCCGGCCCTGCTCAGCGGCGGTCTCGACCGCCCGGAGCGAGAGACCGTGGCCCTCGTCGAGCCGGCTCGGCACGTATGGCTCGGCGTCGATCCCGAGCCGGCGCAGGGCGATCGTCATGATCGTCAGGCCGGTCAGCCCGTCGGCGTCGAAGTCGCCGAAGACGAGCACCCGTTCGCCGCTCGCCCGCGCCCGCCCGATCCGCCCGCGGACGATCTCCGCGTCGGGCAGGAGGCCCGGGTCGTGGAGACCATCGCTCGCCGGGGCGAGGAACGCGTCGAGCTCGACGGCGTCGCTGATCCCGCGCGCCGCCAGGAGCCCCACGAGCCGGGAGGAGAGCCCGTGACGTTGCCCGGCCAGGCGGAGCCCGTCCGAGACGGGGGCCGGCGACGGGAACTGCCAGCGGTAGCGCGGCTCGACCACGTCGTTCAGGATGCCAGACTGCGCTTCATCCCGACTTCACCGAGCACGGCTGCGGGCGTCGCGGCCGTCGAGGGACAGATCAGGGAACGCCCACCGGGGAACGGCCGCTGAGCGGTCCGTCGCTCGCTCCCCTCAGGCCGAGGCGCGCCGGCTCGGCCGGGCGGCCGCGGCGAGACGGCCGCGGCGCCCGTCTTCCCATTCCTGCCAGACGACGAGCAACGGGCTGGCGTTGAAGATCGACGAGTACGTCCCGGACACGATCCCGATCAGAAGCGCGAGGACGAAGTACGTGATCGCCGAGCCGCCGAACAGAAGGAGCGCGGTGAGCGTCATGACGACCGTCAGGCTCGTGTTGATCGAGCGCCCGAAGGTCTGGAGGACCGAGTGGTTGACGATCGCGGCGATCGGTTCGCCGGCGTGGCGGGCCTTGTTCTCACGGACCCGGTCGAAGACGACGATCGTGTCGTGGACGCTGAAGCCGATGACGGTCAGCATCGCGGTCACGAACAGGGCATCGATCTGGACCCGGAAGAACGTACCGAGGATCGCGAACGTCCCGACGACGACGATCACGTCGTGCACGAGTGCGACCAGGGCGGTCACCCCGAACTTCACGTCGTGGAACCGGAACGTGATCCAGAGCAGGATGCCGAGCGAGCCGATGAGGATCAGGAGGATCGCCTGGTTGATCAGGTCGGAGCTGACGACCGCCCCGACGGTCGTCAGCTCGCGCTGGTCGGCGATCGGGCCGTACGCCTGCTGGAGCGCCGCGGCGACCTTCCCCAGCGGACCGCTCGAGGGGATCGGGATGACGGCCGGGCCGGCCGGGGCAGCCGAGGCCGACGGAGCGGGCGACGGCGCGCCCGACGCGCCAGGTGACGCGGCCGCCGGAGAGGGTGACTCCGAGACGGCAGGCGACGCGGACGGGGCCGCCGAGGCCGAGGGTGCCGCGGACGGCGAGCCCAGCGACGCGGACGGGGCCGCCGAGGCCGAGGGGGCAGGACTCGGCGACGCAGGGGCCGGCTGGAGCGCCGTTGCCGAGGTCCTGATCAGCAGGTAGCCCTCACTCGTCTTGACGACCGTCGAGTCCGTCAGGCCCTCCGCGACGAGCGTGCCGCGCACCTCCTCGGGGGTAACGTTCGGATCCTGGAACTTCAGCTCCCAGACGGTCCCACCGGTGTAGTCGATCGTGAACTGGAGACCGACCTTGCCGCCGGTCAGCGGGGTCAGGAGGATGAAGATGAAGCCCGGGATCGTCAGCAGGAGGCTGAAGGCGAAGAACCACTTCTTCTTGCCGATGACGTCAAACACGGCTGCGCGCCTCGCCCGCCCGCGAGCGACCGCCGAGTGGTCGCGAGAGGAACTCCTCGTCGGTCACCCCGAAGAGCCACGCCTTGCGCACTGCGTCCTGCTTCACCACGAAGCGCAGGATCGTGCGGGTGACCGTGATCGCGGTGAACATCGAGGTCAGGATACCGATGATCAGGACGAGCGCGAAGCCGCGGATCGTCGAAGACCCGAACCAGAAGAGAATGCTGGCCGTGATCAGGCTCGACACGTTCGAGTCGAGGATCGAGTTCCAGGCCCGGCTGAAGCCGGCCTCGATCGCGGACGCCAGGCTCTTGCCCAGGCGCAGCTCTTCCTTCGTGCGTTCGAAGATCAGGATGTTCGCGTCGACCGCCATACCCACCGAGAGCACGAAGCCGGCGATCCCGGCCAGGGTGAGTGTCACCGGGATGAGCCGGAAGATCGCCAGGACCACAAACGCGTAGTAGATGAGGGCCGCATCCGCGATCAGGCCCGGCAGGCGGTAGTAGATGAGCATGAACAGCAGGACGAGACCGATGCCGATCGCCCCGGCCCGGAGCGTCTGCTGGAGGAACTGGTCACCGAGCGTGGCGCTGATGTTCGCGCT
>JAJYXX010000362.1 GCA_021801545.1 Chloroflexota bacterium
GCCCTGGCACCGCAGGGCGTCACGCTGCTGCGACGGCACGGGCTGCGCGCCCGCCGGCTCGAAGATGGCTTCCCGGAGTGGCGGTTCGCCGGCCTACCCGTCGCTGTCGGGCCTTCGCCGATCTAGCTGATAGCCACCGGCGTGATCCGGAGGCCGGCACGTTGGTATGCGGGATCGAGGTCGTCGGAGAAGATCCAACTGCCGGTGTCCGGATCGATCGGCTGGAAGCCGCGGATCTCGCTCGCGCCGCCGGAGGTCGCCTTCCAATCCGGCCATACCGTCCGGAACTCGAATCCCCCGGCTCGGATCAGGAGGTTCGCCGGTCGAATCTCGGTCTCCTTGCCCTCCGCCGTCCGACCGAAGAGAACTCGAATGATGTCCATCGCCCCTCTCCTGCCTGAGGCGGATTGACGCTTGCGGGAGACCGGCACCTAGACTCGCCCGGCGGCGTCGGGCCGGATAGCTCGCGCGGATGCGCGGCCTTTCTGGGCGGGGTGTCGCGACCGGTGCCCAGCGCACTCGTGTCGTTGGTTCCTTCAGCCGAATGGAAGGTTCGAACGACAGAGGGCGACGCCCGTGCCGTCGCAGCCGACGGGTGATCGAGCCGCGTCGCGCTGCGGTACCGCGGCAAGCTGAGGAGGTTGTTCTCGGTCGTCGAGTCGGCGATCGTCCGACTTGTACGGGCGTAGGTCGACGGCCGGATCTGCCTTCCTAGCGCAGCGCGTCAATCGATGCGGTCGCGACGACCCCTTCGACGCTGCGCGCCAGTTCCGCGTCCAGGGTTACGAACGCGTCTGCCTGCAGCTGAGTGAGTGCAACGTACTCGGCGTTGTAGGTCGAGGCCCATCCCACCTGATCCGCCAGGTCCCAGGCCCGACGCCGGAGCACGGCGTCGCCGAGGAGCCTGATCGGCATCCGCCCGATGCGGGTGAGGCGGTCGTGCGCGACGTCGGCCGGGATCTCGCCCCGCTGGACGGCCTCGTGCAGAGCCGACAGCGTTTGGGAACGAAGGAGCGTCGGTGCGAGGAGCTCGGTGCGCGCCTGGGACCTCGACCCCCGCGCTCGCCAGGTGGAGGACGGCGCTGGCGTCGACGACGAACCTAGTCATCGGGTACCTCCGATCGGGTGTAGGGGCGTCACAACAGTACCGTTGCGCCCCTCCACGGTCGACACCTGCGGCGCCGCACGGCGCGCAGGAAAGCTCAGGTACGATCACGCCGCTCGCGGCCTACCAACAAGTCCTCGCAGACCGAGTCTGCTGGCACGTCGTCTTCGTTGTTCCGACCGCTGCCCGCCTCTCGTGGCTCCGGCGGGTGGCACGGCCCAATCTCGCGGGTCGTGCGTGGGGTGTGGTCCTGGCCGACCTCGAGTCGGCCGGCCTCGACGCACCCGTGGTCTCACCGGGCCGCTCCGGTCAAGCCCGCAGTCTTCGCTCCATCCTCGACGATCCTCGGCCACGCCGCACGGCGACGCCCGTCTGCTCCGACGCCTGGATCGAGCTTCTCGGCTCTGGCGGCGGCGAGGAGCTCGACGAGGTTCTCCGGTGAGACGCGAGTCCCTCACGCCGAACGAGCGTGTCATGCGCGCCCGCATGGCCGCCTACATGCTCCACGCCCGCTACGACCCGCGCGAGACGACCAAGCCCGCCCGCCGCGCCTACTTCACCCGGCTGGCGTATCTGTCCGCAAGGAAGCGACGAGGGCAGCGGGCGTCGCTCGGTCGGCGAGCCACGGGCTACTAAACTGGGAGCTATTAGTAGCAAATTGGTAGCGCCGGAGGCCAAGCCTCAGCGCCAAGCCGCTTGGCGGTGGCAGCTTCGGCAACCCGTCAGCCACCAGCGAGCCGCTCGGCGAGGTCAGCTACAGGTCGGAACAGGAACCTCTGCCCCACCGTTCGGCGCTCGAGCAAGCCGCGTTGCTCGAGATCGAGCAGGTCGGTTCGGGCCGACTGATAAACGACCCCGTGACTCGTCTGGTGTGAGCGGAACGTGTACTCGGCGTCGGGATGGCGCAGAGCATGACTCAGGAGCGCAATCTGGCGATGGTTGAGGTCGGCCTTGCGCAGAAGCCTCTCCGTCTCGCGGACCTGGCGAGCCTTCCGAGCAAGGTGGGCGTGGAGCTCGTCGATCGCCCGGCAGATGACCTTCAGCTGATTGAGGACGAAGTAGGTCGTGTCGAGGCCGTCGGTCTCCGTGTAGAGGAAGGCGCGGCCGTACTGACCCGGCGCCCGGTTGAGGATCGTCGAGATCGACAAGAACTCGGTCAGCCAGTACCCATGTTTGAGCATCGACCAGTAGAAGATTGCCCGAGCAGTCCGGCCGTTGCCGTCCTCGAAGGGGTGGTCGTACGCCAGCCAGAAGTGGAGAAGGATCGACCGGATAACCGGGTGAAGGAACCCCTCCGTCGGCTGGTCGTTCGCGAACGCGCACATTGCCTCCAGCCGCGCCGGTAGCTGCTCCGCGGGCGGGGGCGTGGGGCGGATTTCGCCAGTCGCCCGATCGAAGACCCGCACGCGCTCTTCGTCGGGGCGCTGGAGCCGGCCGGCGGCGTCCGGGTTATCAAGTGTTCCATCGGTCACGATCCGATGGAGTTGCAGGACGCGGTCCGGGGTGAGCGGTTCATCCTTCCAGCCCCGGACGGTGTTCATGGCCTGGTAGTTGTTGACGATCATCCGCTCGCTTCGGTCGCGTGGCAGCCGTCCGGACCGGAGCATCTCCTTGGCGACCGTCCGGCTCGTGCTGGCACCTTCGAGCTGGCTCGACGTGATCGCCTCTTCGATCAGCGAGCTGACCAGGTACCGGTTCCGCATCTCCGGGCTGGTGACGACCTCGCTGATCGCGATCTCGCCGCTCGCCTGCCGGTCGACCAGATGGGTCATCTCGTAGGCCGGATCCGGCATGCAGTAGCCGAAGTGGTGGCCCTGGCTGTCCGTGAGCGGGAGTGGATACCAGATGTTGCCGCGGGCAAGCTTGATCCCGAGCCACCACTCCTCCCTGGTCAAGCCGTCAGGTGGCATCAGCTGGCGGAGTGTGTCCCAGTGGCGATACTTGCCGTCCGCCGTCGGCCGAATGCCGGCCGTGAGGATCGCCGTCAGGCGCTCGTCGCCGTTGGCGCTTGCCTTGGCGATGAGACTGTCGATCGAGGGTGGGGCGAGGGGCGGTTTCATGCGCTCCAGTACAAGCGGCCTCCTAACGGCTGCCAGTTTAGTACATCGGCCCGGACCTTGGCTACTAATTCGGTGTCCAGTAGTAGGCAATTAATATTCGCAGTGCCAACCGTCGCGAAGGCGGCCCCGCCACGGGCGCGAGATCGCCGCCCCAGGGTTCAGGCGTAGAGGGCCTCGATCACGGGCAGCGTGGGCCCGGAATCAACCGCGGCCACGAAGCGATCGCCACGCCTCCGCCGCCGCTCCAGTTCACGCTCGGTGAGGATGGTGTAGCTGACCGGCCGTCCAAGCTCGCCCTCGGCAACCACTACGCGGTCGGTCAGCTCATCGACGTCCGGGCTGCCGACGATCATCAGGTCGATGGCCGACGCTGGCGTTTCGTCGCCACGAGCGTACGAGCCGTAGATGAACGCGCGCTCGATGCCGCGCAGTCCGGCCAGGTGGCGCCGGAGGACGTCCGGGGCGGCCACCGTGCGCCGGACGATCGTCCGAACCGCGTCGAAGAGCGGGGAGTCGGCCGCCGCCTGGAAGTACACCTGGCGCCCCTCGGTTGACCGGGTCACGAGTCCGGCGTCGACGAGTCGCTCCAGTTCGCGGGCCGTGGTGCCAACCGAGACGCCCAGGGCGCGCGAGATGCCTCGCAGATGCGTTCGGCGCTCGGGTCGGTCGAACAGCAGGGCAAGGATCCGCTGGCGAGTTCGAGATCGTCCAAGCAGGACCCGCGCTTCGGTGCTGTTCTCCAACATGAGAACATATGTACTCAGTTTCGAGGACGACTTCAAGCGTGGAAACCGCGCACGCCTGCTCGCTGGCCAGCTATGGCGGCGACATACTATGACGCGACCATAGTGTTGTTGAGGAACAGGGGCGGTTCCGAGCCTTCGGCCTGGCGAAGATCGGCAGCGCGGCGCTCGGCTGGCGGCGACTCGCTCTGGCGGCCAAGATCGCTTTTCTAGTGCGCGACACGGGTGTCACGTTCGCCGATATCCGAGCGCTGGCCAGAGACGAAGGCTAGCGGGTTCGAATGACCACGCTGAGCACACTGGCCGGAGAGATCTTCGGTGGGGACGTGGGTGATGCGGTTGCTCGTTATGCCGACTGGGCGGAGGAACTGTGCTCGGGATTCCCTGTCCCGCCACCGGCGCCGTGAGTCGCTCCTCGTCTCGCGTTATCAGTAGCGGGCGGTGTTCGACCGCAACTCTCGAACGACGACACGCACCACCAGGGCCCGCATTCACCCTCGTCCCGTGAGCCGGTCCGCCGGCGACGCCACGGCATGCCGTGTGATGAGGTCGACATCGGCCAGTGCCACGTACCGCTTGACCATGTCGAGCGTTGTGTGGCCAAGGATCCGCTGCAGGCTGAACACATCGCCGCCGTTGACGAGGTAGCTCCGGGCGAACGTATGGCGGAGCGAGTGCGGGCTCAGCCGCCCGGTCACGCCGATCCGGGTCTTGAGGCGCCGGAGCATGTGCTGGAGGCCACGCGTGCTGATCTCGCCCCGGCGTCCGAGGAAGAGCGCGTCGTCGGGCCGTCCCGGTCCGCGCTGGCCGAGATAGCGGAGGATCGCCTGTCGGGCGGTGGAGCCGACCGGGGTGATCCGCTCCTTCGAGCCCTTGCCCATCACCCGCAGCGTCCCGTCCGGGCGGATGTCGCCGACCCGGAGCGAGGCGATCTCGGACAACCGCAGACCGGTGTCGAGGAGAACAAACGCCAGCGCCCGCCCGCGATCGCTGGCGATCGCGGGCGGGCCCCGCAGCTCGGCGTCAGAAAACGGGGCGATGAGCCGCCGCGGAACCTTCGGCCGGCGGAGCGCCCGGAAGCCCGCGCCGGCCGCGATCTCCTCGGCGGCGCGCCAGTTGCCGAACGCCTTTAGGCCCCGGACGTAGCCGGCGATCGACTCCGGCGCGAGGGTGGCCCGGAGCTCGAGCAGCCAGGCCCGCAGCTCGGCCGCGGTGATCGCGTCCACCGGGCGGTCGGGGCCGAAGCGGGTGACCGCGCGGGCGGTGATCATCCGGTACCACTCGACGGTCCGCGGCGAGGCGCCCTCGGCGGCCCGGGCGGCGCAGAACAGGTCGGTCGCGGCTCTCAGGCCGAGCGGAATCGGGCCCGTTGAAACAAGCGCAATGCCCGAATCAGGAAGAGAGTCAGGCGCCAAAGTCGGGGGTGAGTCAGACGCCATTCGCATCTCGGTACCTCCACCGAGATGTGCGCCGGTGACTCGAAAACTACAAGATCTAGTGCTCTCGAACCGATCGGACCGCTAGATGTTGTGGTTTGGCTGGCGA